>JANMJN010001019.1:0-3945 GCA_031371355.1 Saprospiraceae bacterium | reverse complement strand
ACAGAATGATACACAAATGATGAGCTATGCTTATAATGGTTTAGCAACATTGCACAGTGCGTTGAGCGATTTTGAAAAAGCCATTGAATACTATCACCAAGCCATTGTGACATTCGGAAATAGTGGGAAAAAAAGCGATTTGGTTGCACCTTATCGGAATATTGCCATAGTCTATCTGAAAGCCAATAATACAAATTTAGCTTTATCAAATGCTGAAATATCTTATAAATTGGCTTTAGAGATAAAAGATTCTGCGAATATCGCAGGCTGTTTAGAGACTTTAGGCATCATATATGCCGCAAGTGGACGGACAGAATTGGCTTTGACGAAAAATTTAGAAGCCTTGAAAATTATTGAAAATTATGGTAGCAAACACGATTTATTAGTAAATTTAATTCAAACAGGGGATATCTATGTACAATTAAATCAATTGGACAAAGCAGATGCTTTTTATAAACGCTGTTTTGAATTTATAGACCTCCTTGATTACATAACACATCCAAATTTTTACAATAAACTTGGTAGTTTGTATTTGAAACAAGGAAAAAGAGAGGAAGCGCAGAAGGCTTTTGAACGCAGTTTGGCACTCTCTACTGCGGGGGGATTCAAGGACTTGATTCAGAAAAATAACTTGTTATTGGCACAAATTTTTCAACAATAAGGTGATGTTGAAAAAGCTTATCGTTGCCTTGAAACGGCAAGGGTTTATTCAGACAGTCTTTTTAACGAAGAGAAAGGACGCAATATAACACAGGCTCAATTTATGTTTGATGTTGAGCGAAGTGAACAGAAATTTAAGGATTTGCAATTGAAGCAAAGTCAATATTTGCTTGTTGCGGCTGTTCTATTCTTTTCGATTATTACTTTATTTCTAATTTATTTCCTCTATCAAAGAGGCAAAAACTACACAATTTTAAAGCAAAACAATGCTAAAATCGAGTTGCAAAACCGTCGTTTGGAAGAGTCAAATGAAATATTACGGCAATTTGCTTATGCTTCTGCACATGATTTGAAAGAACCTTTGCGAAGCATAAGTAGTTTCACTAATATTATTAAAAGACGATATATGTCTTTGCTGCCACCAGAGGCATCTGAATATATGTCCTTTGTTACGACGGGTGTTAATCGTATGGAAAACCTACTTTCTGCTTTGTTAGAATACTCAACACTTATTGCGGAAAGGAATGTCGTTTCGCAACCGGTATCTCTACAATCTGTTTTGGAGGATGTAACAAATAACCTTCACTTGACTGTTACTGAAAAGAAGGCTGTCATTCATTATCCTTCAACAATGTGTGCCATCAGAATGAGTCGGTTACATTTAACACAATTGTTTCAAAATTTGATTGGAAATGCATTGAAATTTACTACCAAGCCACCAGAAATTTCGTTATCATTTCATGAAAATAAAGAGGCGTTTTTAATAACTTTGAAAGACAATGGCATAGGTATGAATCCAGATTATGGCGATAAAGTCTTTCGCCTTTTTCAACGTTTAAGTAGAGCAGTACAATACGAAGGGACTGGGATTGGTTTGACCATCTGCAAAAGTATTGTTGATAAATGTGGTGGAAAAATCTGGTTCGAATCGCAAGAAGGCATGGGCACCACTTTTTTTATTTCTTTTCCACTTGATTTAGTTATCCTTCCAGCACCAAATACTGAGGGGGAAGTTGTTGGTAAAAAGGAATTGGCTGCCGTAATTAGCAAAGTTGATAAAATTACTTCATAGTTCTTATGCAACATACTGATTTTCAATGGTTTGTAAAAATATTCATTATCATCAATAATATTTCCACATTTTTTGATCTAATTCATACCTAAACGTGGGTAAAAACTTTTGACAACACTATCAGGTACCTCAGCAATGCCGACTAAGATTTCAGTAAGTCCTTTCCAAATCGTGTGAATGATAAAACGGACAGGCTTACCCGAAGCATTGGTTGTTTTTACGAATAAGGTAAAAGCATTTTTCATATCTAATTGATTTTGAGGAACATAGAAGCATAATTCTTCGTCCAAAAGTTCATAACCTTTTGACAAATCCAGCGTATCTCCATAATCTTTTCTGAAAAAGTCGAAAAAATCTTTTAAGTTATCTCTTGCCATAGTTTCCATCAAGGAGACCGCTAATTCAATAGGGTCAGGTTGGTTTGATTTCGAGTTTTTGCTCATAGCTTTATTGTTTAATGAAAAACTGTAAGTGATTACATTTACTATTCGCAAATTTAAAAGTTTTCTCTATTTTTAAAATAATTTCATCAAAATTCTGATGAAAAATTTAATCCCAAACACCCCTCAGTATTTTGGTACAAGCTTGACGGCTTTTCCTTAAAATGATAGTCAATATTAGGTCAATTACATGGAGAACATTACCTTTGATTGCTAAATGTCAGAAAACGTTATAAAATCTACTTCATAATCCAAAAGTTATTTAAAACATGAAAAAACACTTTATCTTATTTCTATCTATCATTGTTTTCTCAGGACATCAACTTTTATCCCAAACATACTCAAACGAGTTTTTAGCAATAGGCGTAGGCGCAAGAGCGCATGGTATGAGTGGCGCAGTCACCGCTACGACAAATGACCTTTACTCATCCTATTGGAATCCGGCGGGTTTGACGCAAATGGATGCGCCCTTTCAGATAGGCGTGATGCACGCTGAATGGTTTGGCGGTGTTGCTAAATACGATTTTTTAGGCTTCGCCAAACCCCTCAATAGTGCAACTAAAAAAAGAGCTATTGGTTTGTCTGTCATTCGTTTAGGTATTGACCAAATTCCTTATACTTTGAATTTGGTGGGTGCAGATGGCAGTATTAATTACGATAATGTTTCTCAATTTTCAGCCGCCGATTATGCTATCCAAATGACCTATGCACAGGAATTGAATAAGAATTTTTCGATTGGTGGCAATATGAAAATTATTCGTCGGGTCATTGGCAGCATGGCTTCCGCTTGGGGCGTAGGTGCTGATTTAGGTATTCAATACCACAAAGGCAACTGGCGTTTAGCCGCCGTAGGGCGCGACATCACCACAACCTACAACGCGTGGACAGCAACCTTGACCGAAGAAGAAAAACAAACTTTTGCACGTACTGGCAACACAATTCCTAAGTCTTCGGTTGAAATTACAAAACCCACACTGTTCCTCGCCGCAGGTTACGTCGCCCCCCTCAGTAAAGACATCAATATGACCCTTGAAGCCGATGCAGGTTTTGCAACGGATGGGCAACGCAATGTGTTGGTGAGCAGCAAAGCCTTCAACCTCGACCCACGTTTTGGTTTGGAATTGGAATATCAAAAAAACGTCTGGTTACGCGCTGGTTTGGGCAATTTTCAACGCCTCAAAAATGAACAAGACCCAACAAAGAAGGAGTTGAATATGCAGCCTAATATAGGCGTAGGATTACGACTTGGACGTTTGGTGGTTGACTATGCTTTGACAAATATTGGTAATGTGTCGGCTGTGCAGTATTCTCATATTTTTTCTTTGAAATTGGATTTTAAGAAGAAAGAATGATGTTGCACTTTGTAAATGATATATTTTTTATCCACAAAAGTTTGGTTCACGAAACACTTATTCTAACTTTGCGTTTGTAAAAATGATAATAAGAAAATAGTTTGACGGGAGCGGCAAATTAGAAACGCCAACAAAGGGTTGGCAAGCGGTCAAAAAAAGTGGATATTGTTGAACGATGTTTTGATTAACCCGTATTCAAAACAAGCACAACACGAAACTTTTCCTACTAATTCTAACCTCCGATTTCCCTTTCGGAAATTCGATGATTTTTAAGGTTCAAAATGCGCATACGCCATTGAATACCAACAGTTTAAACCTCAAAAATTAAAACATTTTGACCATCTAAACAGAGGAATCATCATCAATACTGAGGGGGTAATTTTCCAAAATATTAACAATCATTTTGACAAAGAAATAGCTT
>JANMJN010000993.1:0-3126 GCA_031371355.1 Saprospiraceae bacterium | reverse complement strand
GCAAAAAACGTTCCTGCCGACCGAATGCCCAAAGCCTTGAAAGACGGCAAAGTGGAAACGAGCGACACCAAATGGTGGTGCAGCGGCTTTTACCCGGGTTCTTTGTTGTATATTTATGAATACACAAAGGATCCAGAAATCAAAGCAGAAGCGCAACGGCGGTTGGATATTCTTGAAAAAGAAAAACACTACACTGGCAATCACGATTTGGGTTTTATGATGTATTGCAGCTTCGGCAATGCCTATCGGTTGTTTCAAAGACCCGAAGACAAAAAGACGATTGATACGGCGGCGATGTCGTTGTCAACCCGTTACCGCCCTTCGATTAAGGTCATTCAGTCTTGGAATTCGAGCAAAACGTTTAAATGCCCTGTCATCATTGACAACATGATGAACCTCGAATTGTTGTGTTGGGTAACGGACAATGGTGGCGATGCAAAGTTTAAAGACATAGCGATTAATCATGCGAATACAACGATGGCAACGCATTTTCGCCCTGATTACAGTTCCTATCATGTCTTAGATTACAATTTAGAAACAGGCAAATTGGAGCGTAAAATGACGCATCAAGGTTATGCTGATGAATCGGCTTGGGCGCGAGGGCAAGCATGGGGCTTGTATGGTTTCATTACGATGTATCGTTTTACAAAAGACTTACGTTATTTGGATTTATCTAAAAAAATAGCAGAATATCTCTTAAATCACCCCAACAAAACGGCTGATTTGATTCCATACTGGGACTATAATGCACCCAATATTCCAAATGCTTTGCGTGATGCGTCGGCGGGTGCGGTCATGGCTTCGGCTTTATTGGAGTTGGGACGTTATTCATCAGATAAAGAGCGTGTAAAGTATGTAGCAGCGGCAGAAAAGATGATACGTGCCTTGGCTTCCAATAAATATCGCGCCAAATTGGGTCAAAACGGCGGCTTTTTGTTGATGCACAGCGTCGGTCATTTAACAGCTAAATCAGAAGTGGATACACCCTTGACGTATGCGGATTATTATTTCTTAGAAGCCTTGTTGCGTTATAAGGAGTGGTATTTGAAAAAACAATAATCGAGATTTAACATAGTGAATAGAAATTTGGCTAAGTTTGTGCAGGAAAATAAAGGAGTCCATTATTAAACATCATTACACAATATAGACCAATTACGGTATCACCAAATGACATATTCTGAGAATGACTGGGTAGAGAAGTTAAATCAACTGATAGAAAATAATTTAGACAATCCGAACTTCACGACAGATGATTACTGTCGTGAGTTGGGATTGAGCCGTTCACACATGTTTCGGTTGGTGAAGGAACATTCTCAGCTGTCTATATCGTTGTATATACGTCAGAGAAAACTCTTGAAAGCCAAAGAACTTTTGGACAATTCTGACCGTAAAATTGCTGAAATATCCTATCAAATTGGTATGGATAGCCCACAGAGTTTTAGCAAGTTCTTTACGAAAGAGTTTGGTATTAGCCCCATGGAATATCGGAAATTAAAGCTTGTTCCTGATGCGAAAATAATGAGTGACGGGGTCGGATTAGAGGCTATTGCCGTCAATAATATACCTCAAAAGCTTTCCAAAAAATACCTGTATTTTGGATTTAGTATAACCGTTCTTATCATATTTACGTTAGGTTTTATTTTGTTCCAAAAGGGAACAGAGGCATTAGATACTGAGGGGGTCTCGGAGACTGGGAACAATGAAAATTCGATTGCTATTTTACCCTTTAAAAGTTTGGGAGCACCCGAAACTACCTTTTTTGTGGAGGGTGCTATGGAGCAAGTCTATTCGTCGTTGGCACTTATCGAAAGCCTAAAAGTCATCTCAAGATCGTCGTCATCCCTTTTTCAAGACTCAAAAAAAACGATTCCTCAAATAGCCCAAGAATTGCAGGTAAGTTATATCCTTGAAGGCTCGGTTTTGCAAATTGGTAATAAAGTACGGGTAAGTTTAGATCTCATACAGGGTGACGTGAATAGAGTTGTGTGGACGAAAAGTCATGATGGCAATACCGAAGATGTTATTGTCTTTTTGAATAATGTAGCTAAGGAAATAGCCGTTAAATTGAACCAGAGATTGAGTACTCAATTAACCAATCAATTAGATAAAGTTCTAACAACACATCCTGATGCTAACAATGAATATTTGCAAGGCAGACAACTGCTACTAACACGAGAAAAGGAAAAAATAGAAGCCAGTCTTTTAAAATTTGATGAAGCTATTGCCATTGACCCTAATTTTTCAATGGCTTATGCCAATAAAGCTTCGGCTTATTTTGCCTTGGGGGATTTTCAACACATGTCCCTTGATTCGAGTTTCAGATTGGCTGAAAAAGCGGCATTGACGGCGATACGAATTGATTCGGAGAATGGTATGGCTTATGGGGTTTTGGCTAATATTTATAGAAATCAGAACAAATGGGAACAAGCCATAACGACTTTTCAAATTGCTTTGAAATACAGTCCTAACGATGTCCAGATTAATTATTGGTATAGCTTAGTCATGCGCTCTATTGGAAAATTCGATGATGCTATTCAGTATAGTAGAAAAGCGGTTGCCTTGGATCCGTTGCAATCTCTTGCTTTGGTTGGGCATATAGGAAATTGTTCCTATGCTAAGAGGTTTGACCTTGCCCAAGAAGCCATCAAAAACGGTGAAATTCTTTTCGATAATTCATTTTTTTTCCACTGGGCGGTCGCTTTTTATTATCTCAACTTGGAAGATTACGATCAGGCTTTAAAAGAATTTAAGAGATCAAGAGAATTGAATGCCCAACTAAGACAAATAGGGTTCATGATTGCCTATACACAAGCTCAACTGGGGCAAATAGAATCCGCTAACATATATCTTCAAATGTTGCCTCAAACGGTGGACAACTATCCAGCTTTTGCAACGGTCTATGCGGGGTTGGGAAATAAGGAACAATCTTTAAAATATCTTGAACTGGGAATTGACAAAAACCTTTTACCCGACTATATAAAAGTATCTCCCGTATTTACATTTCTCCACAATGATAAACGGTTTCAAGCCATTCTACAAAAAGTGGGTTTGTTAAATCCAGTATTCAATATACAAAAATAGATAATTTTTATCTCGATTGAACCTAATTGCTTGCAAGCAACATGC
>JANMJN010000992.1:0-3568 GCA_031371355.1 Saprospiraceae bacterium | reverse complement strand
GTGATTATGAACACTTTGACGGTCAATTTACATCTGCTCATGGTCTCTTTTTATCGTCCAACAGCTAAACGTTTTAAGATATTGATGGAAGCGGGTGCATTTCCAAGCGACCAATATGCCGTAGAATCCCAAGTCCGTTTTCATGGTTTCGACCCTAAGGAAGCTATTGTTGAAGTCAAACCAAGAGACGGAGAGGATTGTTTGCGTACAGAAGATATTTTACAAGTTATTGAAAATCAAGGAGATACATTGTCTTTGGTTTTGTTTGGCGCCATCAATTATTATACGGCGCAATTTTATGATTTAGAACACATTACTGAGGGGGGGCATCGCGTAGGTGCAACTGTCGGTTTCGACCTTGCTCATGCAGCAGGGAATGTACCTTTGCACTTGCACGATTTGGGCGTTGATTTTGCCGTTTGGTGTGGCTACAAATACCTCAATTCAGGACCGGGCAGTGTTGCAGGTGCATTCATCCATGAAAAACATTTTGCTGATGAAACAATCCCTCGTTTCGCAGGTTGGTGGGGTTATAATGAATCTAAACGTTTTCGCATGGAAAGCGGTTTCGAACCGATGTATGGCGCAGCAGGGTGGCAAATTTCGACAGCACAAGTCATCCCTTTGGCTATGCACCGCGCCAGTTTGGCGTTTTTCAAAGAGGCGGGTGGTGTAGAGGTTTTATATGAAAAAACAAAACAGCTAACCAGTTTTTTAGAATTTGTACTGACCCAATCAAGTCAAAATTTCAAAATTATTACCCCCTCCCTACAAACCGACCGTGGCAGTCAATTATCCATTCTGACAGACGAAAATGGCAAAAAACTATTCGATTTTTTAGCCATTAACGGTGTTATATGCGAATGGCGCGAGCCAAATGTGATTCGACTCGCGCCAGTGCCTTTGTATTACAGTTTCGAAGATGTGTGGCGTGTAGGGCAGCTTATGCAATGATTTTTGACCACAGATGACGCATCAGCGTCATCTGTGGTCAAGTAAATCTATTTCAAAACAGCCTTCAATTCCTCAAAAGACACATACAATTGAATCTCACCCATCGCATAAGCCGCAATTTCGTAAGGCGTATAATTGAACAAAATACCTTTGCGTGTCACTGCAAAATTGTTATTAGCTTCTATTTTATTCTCGAAAAGGAATTGATTCAAAGATTCTTTGGGATTGAGTTTGTACTTTTTTCTCAAAGCCCTTTCAAGCGCGGCGCTCATTGTTTTTTGATAATTTGGTTTGAAAACATCGTCCAACGCCAATAGTTTTTTTGTCGCCAAATCATAACTTGCTAAGGTCGTTCCGTAATTACCATGTGCGCCACCATCGAACGCATAACCAGAGAAACCAAGGCTTAACAAGTCTTTTTCGTTGAAAATAACCTGCATTTCAGATGTTCGGGCATGGTTTTCTGAAAAATATTCAGCGGCGGAATCTGCTACTACATCAGTCATAGACGAACGATAATAGGCAAAAAATGAATCACGTTGCGCTTTTTGCAAGTCTGCAAGCAAGACATTCGTATAATCTTTTTTAGGTAAGGGTTTTTCTGGAACTTCCTCGCCACCCTTTTCATAACGCATATTGCTGAAAATTTCATTTTTCAAAAAGGCTGCAATCGACCCCTTCCCGATAGAATCGGGATTTCGTACCTCATCAGTATTTTGAGCGGGAACGAGTACATCCATGCCAAAAGTTGCAACGGGTGAATTTTTCAATTTATCAAAAAGGCGAAAGGAATCAGAGTATTCGATACTTTCTAAGCCAATTGCTCCATCGGTATAGATTTCTTTCAAAGCCACATTCAGCGTTTTTACTTTGCCACTGTCTTGCCAAGTGCCGATAAATGCGCCTTCGGGTGTCAAATTGCCTCGAAATTGAGCCGATTTGCCTTCTGCAGACCATTCTTCAAGTACAATCATACCCGTAGAATCCAAAGAACCATAGAGCATAATAGGCTCTTGATATTTGTCATAATAGTAATAACCATTGAATCCTGCCCATGATTCCACAGCCTCACGGTCGCTGTTAACCACGTTTTTGACCAAATCCATAGTGACTGGATAATCGCCAACAGTGCCTTTTAAGTGTTTGTAAAACCCTTTTTTAGCGTCATATACTGAGGGGGTATTCGATGTCGTATTTTTTGTCGTTTTGTCACAAGAAGTAATTAATGCGAGCAAAATGAAGAGTAATGGCAATGTTTTATTGAAAAAATTGGACATAAGGCAATAATGAATTATAAATGATGAACGATGAATTTTTTAATGCATTGATTAACAGCATTCGCAAAAATGGTAAAAAAAAAACGAAACAAAGAGTCTTCTTTTTCTTTGTTTTAAGTAAAAAAATAAAAAAATGCGCCATTTCCTTGCATCGTAAAATTCTACTTCGTAATCTTGCGCCACAATTCAATTCCTTTCTGAAAAGTTCTCCGAAAGAATTGTTTTTATACAGACGAGTGGAGAGACAGGCTCAATGAAACTCGGGCAACCTGCGACATAAATCGAACAAGGTGCCAACTCCTGCCAAATCAACAATTTGGAAATATAAAAACAGAGCGTTATGTTATCAATTCGTTTCTACAAGTTCCAACACCTTTTTCATGCGACGTCGCACGTTGTTGCGTTTCCGTATTTAACTCATACATTCACCAGTTGTTGTTTGAGTTGTTGTTGATTGCTACGGCGATACAATCACCTTCTACATGTGAAGTGCTTCCTTTGTACAAACAATTGGGATATTTTTTATCCTTTTTTCTTCGCATACTGAGGGGGGCTTCGCTAAAACGAGGGAGCCTAATTTGTAGCACTTTAATGTCACTGTCATTGTAAGTATTGTTTTTTTTATAAAAGCTAAAAACCAGTTAATTACCTATTTAGGAAAGTAAAAATTATTTTATAAACAACTAAAAATCAAGTAATTATGTCTAATACTCATCATTTCGAAACACTTCAACTTCATGCTGGTCAAGTTGTTGACCCAACGACAAACAGCCGTGCAGTGCCGCTTTATCAAACAACAAGTTATGTGTTCAACTCATCTGAGCATGGCGCAAATCTGTTCGGCTTGCGCGAGTTTGGCAATATTTATACCCGCATCATGAATCCTACAACCGACGTTTTTGAGAAGCGCATGGCGGCTTTGGAAGGTGGTGTGGCAGCTTTGGCAGTTGCTTCCGGACAAGCAGCGCAGTTCATTGCTTTGAACAATATATTAGGTGTCGGCGACAATTTTGTGACAACTTCTAACCTTTATGGTGGCACTTACAATCAATTTAAAGTGCAATTCAAACGCATCGGTGTCGAAGCCCGTTTTACCGCAGGCGAAAAAGCAAGCGATTACGCAGCATTGATAGATGAAAATACAAAAGCGATTTATGTTGAAACAATAGGAAACCCGTCGTTCAGCGTACCCGATTTTGTAGGCATCGCAGCCGTTGCGAAAGCACATGATTTGCCATTGATTGTTGACAATACCTTTGGTGCAGTCGGTTATTTGTTCCGTCAGCTTGAACAAGGCGCGCACAACGTTGTTGAATCTGCGGGCGCCCGGGATGACG
>JANMJN010000971.1:0-3159 GCA_031371355.1 Saprospiraceae bacterium | reverse complement strand
ACTGAGGGGGCTGAAAAGTCTTTTCAATTGAAAATAAAACACTATGATTCCTTGCGATTTACATTATATCGTACAGAGGATCAAACGGAATTAGTCAATTATGGAACGCCGTTTAGTTACGGAAAAAGAGAATTAGTGCTGAAAAAAGTAGGTAGTATGACGGGAGAATACCCAATGATTATCTCTGTCAGTGACCTTTACAGTACAGCTGAATTGTTCCGTTCGCGGTTAGACATTTCACAGGCGGGGCGTTCAAGTATCCTCAATATTAGTACAACAGATGAAGTGCAAGAAAGAGGGGTTGCTGTCATCAATCGTTTAGTCCGAGAATATGGTGTATCTATTATTGAGGGTAAAAATGATGCTGGACGCAAGACGATGGACTTCATCAATCAACGGCTCAACTATGTTGCTAACGAATTGTATAGCGTTGATAAACAAGAAGAAGGCTTCAGAAAAGATCGTTCTTTACCCATTGCGGGGGCAGACATTACAAAGTCCTATCTTGAAAGGTCGAATATCATGGGACAAAAGGTCTTGGCATTGGATGATCGGGCGAATGAGGTCAGGAACATTGAGAGTATTCTCATGGATAAATCCGAAAATTATCGCCCATTGCCTTTTAGTACCGAAATTCAAAGCAGTGCTCCATTGGTTGAGATGATTCGCCGTTATAATACACTTATTAACAATCGCGCCCAGTTGAAGGAGTCCGCAACAGAAAACAACCCTATGTTGGCGACTTTCGATCAAGAAATGCAAGGATTAAGAAATAATATCCTTATCAGCGTTCAAACAATTAAACAAGAAGTCAACGACCAAAAAGAACGATATAAGCAACAAATTATTCCTATTGAGAATCAAATCAATATGATGCCGACCAATGAAAGAGAGTTGGCGCAAATCATGCGTGAGAAAGGCATAAGGGAGACCCTTTTCTTGTTTTTGCTTCAAAAAAGAGAAGAAACGGCATTGACTGTAGCTGCACAAGCTGCTAATACTCGCTCACTTGAGCGGGCGGCAGTCCGAGGTATTATATCCCCTAAACCTGTCCAATTGGCTTTATTTTATTCCCTTTTAGGGCTCATTATTCCAATATTAGGGCTTTATGTGAGAGATTTGTTCAACGATAAAGTGCATCACCGCGCGGATATTGACAAATACCTCTCCTCGCCTTTTGTGGGTTTCATTCCGCATGTTCGGGGCAAGCACAACAAACTCATCATCAACGATAGTCATTCCATTTTAGCAGAATCATTCCGATTAATCAGGAGTAACTTACAAAATACTGCGGGTAAGGAAAAGAGCAAAGCAATACTCGTTTCTTCTACGATTAGTGGGGAAGGCAAAACTTTTATTGCCGCTAATTTAGCGTTAACATTGGGTATGACAGGCAAAAAAGGAATCGTTATTGGTTTAGACCTACGGAAACCTAAATTAGAAATGTTTTTAGAAGATAAAGTGTCGGAAGTAGGCGTTGCGCAGTTTTTGAGTGGGGAAGTGCCATCGTTGCGAAAATTGATTCATGTTTATGACCGTTTGCCCAATTTACATTATATTGATTGTGGGAAAATTCCGCGTAATCCTTCTGAATTGATCATGAAAGACCAACTCAAAGTACTATTTGATTATTGTGAAAAAAATTATGATTTTATTGTTGTAGATGGCGCGCCTGTTGGCGTGGTGGCAGATAGTTTTTTATTGAAAGATTATGTTCAACAAACTTTGATTGTTTTGCAATATGGTTATTCAACGGTTTCACACCTCAAATTTATGCGTGAAGTAGAGGAAACCCAAAAACTCAGGAACATGAACGTATTGCTCAATAATGTGAAACAAGAGTTAGGCAACTCTTACAATTATGGCTACTATTCATCTTATTATTATAAAGACAAAGTCAGTTTGTGGCAAAAAGCAAAGAAGTTGTTCAAACGAAAAAAAACAAATTTGAGAGCATAAAGAAAACTTCAAAGTTCAAATTTTAAATTCCACGACATGAAGAATTTATTTTACAAATCAGTGAAAATATCTTACACATCGTATTCGTCGCAAGAAGTTTATAATATAAAACATACTAAGAGGATTTTTAAGACTTGAGATATGACTTGTGTCTCTTAAACGGTTGTACTAACCACTTGATGCCATAGTTTTACTATGGACAACTCTTTCTTTTGAAAGAGCCCATGTTTTGACCTACCATATTTATTTCCATTTAATTACACGAAAACGTTCTGAAGAGTATTGGTTCTAAGAACCCTGTATAAACCTATTTTGAAACCATTATGATAACTATACCAGGAAAAAGAGTATGCATAAAAATCTAAAGGCATTGCCCGAGAGGATCCTTTTTCTCGAATAATTTTTTGTCCAAAGTTGCTGTTTATAAAGCCTTTACAGAGCTGTTTTTCCTTTTAAACAAAATGAAAATAGCACTTATGCAACCTTACTTTCTACCCTATTTAGGCTATTTTCAGCTCATAAATGCGGTAGATAAATTCATCTTTTTTGATGATATTGGATTCATCAAACAAGGTTGGATTCATCGGAATAATATTTTGCTCAATCGTAAAAAACATCGCTTTACGATTCCGATTCAAAATGTTAGCTCGTTTACCAGTATTCAGTCGACGCTGATTTCTGAAAAACCTTTGTTTTGGAATCAGAAATTATCCAGTACCATTCGACATGCATACTGTAAAGCACCTTACTTTGATGCAGTTTTTCCACTTATAGAGAATATACTGAGGGGGGCAAAAAATCGAACAATTGCCGATGTCGCGATTGACAGTATTCAGATGGTTTTAACTTATCTGGACATTGAAAAAACACTTTTACGCAGTTCGGAAAGATATGATAACAGTCTTATGAAATTATCGGAAAGGGTCGTAGATATTTGCCAAAAAGAAGGCGCTTCAAGTTATATCAACGCCATCGGTGGACTGCATTTTTTTGATACAGAATACTTTGAGAAAAGCCTTATAAAACTACAGTTCTTAAAACCTAATTTGAGACAATACACTCAAAATACACCTGAATTTATAGCGGGTTTATCTATTCTGGATATTTTGATGTATAACGAACCTGCAACAGTTAAGGCTATGTTGAGGGACTACACTTTACTATGATAACTGATAACAAAACCATTGGAGGCTTTTTTGA
>JANMJN010000959.1:0-4862 GCA_031371355.1 Saprospiraceae bacterium | reverse complement strand
CCTGTAATTTTAGTGTATAGACCATATTTTTGAGCAATTTGACCCATAACAATGAGTTTTTCAGGTGTAATTTCACCGCCTGGAATTCGTGGAACGATCGAATAAGTGCCACCTTTCTGAATATTTGCCAAAAAACGGTCATTCGAGTCTTGAATTGTCGCTTGTTTTTGAATTGGTTCGTTCCAAAGACTGGCGAGAATCGAAGCGACAGCCGGTTTACACACTTCGCAACCGCCGCCTTTGCCCAATACTTTGAGCGCATCATTGTAGGTCTTGATATTTTTTATTTTTATCAAATTAAAAACCTCTTGACGTGAATAATCAAAATGTTCGCATAAGTTATTTTTGACCACACGACCCATTTTTTTCATCGAACCCGCAATCAAATCTTTGACCATAGGAATACAACCGCCGCAGCCTGTTCCTGCTTTAGTACATTTCTTCATACCATCAACCGTAAAGCACTCATTGTCAGTGACTTGTGAACAAATATCGCCTTTTGAAACCGACTCGCAAGAACAAATCAACGCTTCATCGGGCAAATCCATCACACCTGCGCCCCCCTCAGTACTACCACCTCTTGAACCCAAAATCAAGTCTTCGGGATTGGCAGGCAAGACGATTTTATTATTAACCGTCTGTTGCAACATACCAAATTGCGATGCATCGCCGACCAAAACGCCACCAAGCAAATGCTTGCCATCAGGCGAAATATTGACACGTTTATATATGCCTTTCGATTGGTCTCTGAAAACAATGCTTCGAACACCGTTTTGGTCTGTTCCTGCCACATAAGGATTTCCCGCAAACGGGTCGCCAAAACTTGCAACGTCCACACCAATCAATTTCAATTTTGTGGACATATCATAAGGCTTAAATGCCTTGTCGCCGCCTATAATATTCGTCGCCACCACATCAGCCATTTCATATCCAGGAGCAACCAAGCCGTAAATCATACCATGTGCCAAAGCACATTCGCCAATCGCAAATACGGAGGGGTCGGAAGTTGCTAACTTTTCGTCAACGACGATACCACCACGCACACCGACCGTCAAACCTGCTACACGAGCGAGTTCATCACGCGGCTTTATGCCTGCCGAAATGACGAGCATATCCACATCGAGCTTTGTCTCGTCGGCAAAGCGCAACCCAGTAATCTTGCCATTGCCCAATATTTTTTCTGTATTTTTTTGCAAATGAATTTTCAAACCTAAATCTTCCAATTTGGCTTGAAGGACTTGCGAACCGCCCATATCCACTTGCCGTGGCATGAGGCGCGGCGCAAATTCGATGACATGTGTTTCGTCAACCCCCAAATCCATCAATGCCTTTGCCGCCTCCAATCCAAGCAAACCACCACCAATGACCGCACCGCGTCGTGCTTTTTTGGCATAGCCTTGCATCAAATCAAGGTCTTCGATGGTACGATATACAAAAACACCCCGTTTTTCAACGCCTCAATTTGTGGCACGAATGCCGCTGAACCTGTTGCCAGAACTAAAAAATCATACCCCTCAGTAATGTGATGATGCGAAGTAATCGTTTTGGCTTCCAAATCAATATCCACGACAGGGTCGCTCAAAATGAGTTTGATTTGATTGGCAGCATACCATTCAATCGGTGCGAGGGTCAAATCCTCAACAGTCTTGCCATCAAAATAAGCCGAAAGGTGAACACGGTCATAAGCAGGGCGCGGTTCTTCTCCAAATACGACAATATCGTATGTGCCAACACCTGCCTTAGCGATGAGTTTTTCGCAGAATTTGTAGCCAACCATGCCGTTGCCGACGACAACAATTTTCTGTTTAGTCATTTGTAAAATCTTGAATTGTGAAAGAATCTCTGTTCCTGTTTATTCACAATTCAGCGTTTGCCGTTTCTCAGTTTGCGATAGGGACTTTTGCAACTTTTGATAGGACAAAGGTACAACGCGGTTTACTTAGTTTAAAAAATAAAATTACTCTGACGTCAAAAAAGACCTGTTCAAAACTATATTTTGTCATTTTCACTTAATTGTTAAAATAATTTCGTCAATAAGATATTTTTAAAATAAAATAAACTGAAAGGGAAAAATGGGTTTAAGGGAAAAGGCTGTTTTCATCGTGTAAAACAGTTGTTTGTCGGAGTAGGCATTTTTTTTTTTCAAAAACACGTTCTACTTTTGATGCAGAAATCACAATTCAGCGATTTTAATTAAGATAATAAGTTAGAATATCAGACATTAAAAATTTCACAAAAGAGTGTCTTTCCAGTTTGATTTTCTCTTCTTAATTAAACCATCAATAATCAGTTTTAGCAACAAGTGGGGACTTTTGGCATCACTGATTTTCAAAAAAAAACCTCGACAGCGAGTGGAGTCGCTTCGAGGCAGAATGTAAAGTAACCTTTTAATTATTTCACAATTCGCTGCAAAGAAAATGAATGGGTAGCAATTTTCAAAAGATACCCATCCATTCCCTTCATTTTGAGGCGTTAAAGTCTTGAATCAGACATCGAATCAGTGAAATTAATGATAGAAACCAAACTTAAAAATGGCTTTGGTTTCAACCTCGCAGTATGTCGCCATACTGAGGGGGAGAAATTTTATTGTCAAAATCAAACTTTTTTCCAATCAATTAATTTATTAAAACATTCTTTTTTATGATTAACAACGCACCATTAACAAAGCTCTCAATTTTCAAAATGGACAGCGTCCAAATGCGGACGTTTCACATCACTTGGCTGACGTTCTTTGCATGCTTTTTCGGTTGGTTCGGGCTTGCGCCTTTGATGCCAACGATTCGTCAAGACTTAGGCTTAACAAAACCTCAAATTGGCAATATCATTATTGCCTCGGTCTCTGCAACGATTATTGCACGCCTTTTTATAGGTCGTCTTTGCGATACATGGGGACCACGCAAAACATATACAACCTTATTAGTTGTTTGCTCTATTCCTGTTTTTTTAGTCGGGTTAGCGAACAGCTACGAAACATTTTTGCTGTTTCGCTTGGCAATTGGGGTCATTGGGGCTTCTTTCGTCATTACACAGTACCATACTTCGGTCATGTTTGCGTCCAATATTAAAGGTACAGCCAATGCCGTCGCGGGCGGTTGGGGCAATTTGGGTGGCGGTGTGACGAATATCGTGATGCCTATGGTTTTTGCCTTAATAGTCGGTTTGGGTTACACCGCACACGACGCTTGGCGTTTGGCGATGATTCTGCCTGGCACTTTGTTACTCGTTTGTGCATTTCTTTATTATCGTTACACGCAAGACTCTCCTGAAGGGAATTATGCAGACATTCGTCGCAACACCCCCTCAGTAGAAAAGGCAAATCCACTTGAAGTATTAACAGACTGGCGTGTTTGGGCTTTGACTTTTGCTTATGCGTTGTGTTTCGGTATGGAAATTACTTTTGACAACGTCGCTGCTTTGCACTTTGTGGACACGTTTCACCTTAACCAAGGCATGGCGGGTATTCTCGCAGGTTCATTTGGTATGATGAATCTTTTCGCTCGTGCTTTAGGTGGTATTTATGCTGATAAAATTGGTAAAAAATACGGTTTAACTGGAAAAGGCTACCTTTTAGCTGGATTTCTCGCCTTTGAAGGTATTGGTTTGATAATGTTTTCGGGTGTCACAACATCTCTAACATTTGCCATCGTTTCTATGCTGTCATTCGCCCTTTTCCTAAAAATGGCAAACGGTGCAACGTATGCGATGACACCATTTTTGAATACTAAAAACATCGGTTTAGTCGCAGGCATCGTGGGTGCAGGTGGCAATATTGGTGGCATGACTATGGGCTTTTTATTCAAAAATCCAAATCTTGGTTATGGTACTGCTTTTTTCTATATCGGTTGTGCTGCGGTCGTCGTTGCTCTTTTGGTTGCGATTACACGTTTTGCAAAACCTGATACAGCTGCAGCACCCGTTAAACAATTTATTGAAGAAGAATTGGAAGTGGCAGTTTAATCATTAATATATTAGGCGTATCGGATACTTTAAAAATATCCGATACGTCATTTACAAAATTTATTTCTTAATTTTTATTAATTAAAAATATTTTATTCTTAATAAATATTTAACAAAATATCTCAAACAAAACTAAATTTTGTTTGAACAATATTAAAATTAAAAAAGAAAACACTCTAAACAAGTATCTTTTTATTTTGTCAATCTTTCACTTTGTTCAGAATGACAAAAAAAAAGAGATTATTAAAACCCTTTTCTGTTTGAATCAACTCTTTAATTTTATGAAAATATTGAACAATAATATCCGTTTTTTCTTCGCTATATTGCTCATATTCAGTTTTGGATTACAAGCAAACGCACAATTATCTATATCAGCACAAATCCGCCCGCGTGGCGAAATCCGCAACGGTGTTGGCACATTAAAACTTAAAGACTTACCTTCTGCTGGGTTTATTTCGCAACGTTCACGTCTCGGATTCGCCTACAAAATGGAAAAAGTGACTTTCGGAATGTCTATCCAAGACGTGCGTGTGTGGGGTCAAGACGCTTCAACTATCAGCAACGCTGATGGCGCGAAATTAGGTGTACACGAGGCTTGGGCAGAGGTCAATTTGTTGGACAGCATCGGTTTATCACTCAAATTAGGTCGTCAAGAATTGATGTATGACGATTCACGTCTGTTGGGCAACCTCGATTGGTTGCAACAAGGTCGCCGCCACGATGCCGCTGTTTTAAAACTCAATAAAAAAGGTTGGCAAGTGGATTTAGGCTTAGCATTCAACCAAAATACAGATGCTTTTGGCACAAGTGGCACGTTTTATACAGCAGGGAATACCCCCCCCTATTTAGCCAATTCAAAGGGCAATTTAGTGGCTATTCCTTCGGGTTTTGTGCCTGTCAATGCA
>JANMJN010000947.1:0-3418 GCA_031371355.1 Saprospiraceae bacterium | reverse complement strand
AGGCTTGCGACAACTATGCCACAGCCAATACCAAAAATGAAATAAGATCTTTCAAATACCCTTTCAGAAGGGGTTTGCATAAGCTGAAAAATGATACTCATCAGTAACAAAACGGCAATTGCATTGTAAAGCAAGCGATACTGAGGGGGGGATATTTTCAGTTTTTTTTCAAAAAAAGATTTGATTTCTGTAGCCGCAAGTAGGCTATGAGAGATAAAAAAGATGAGCCAAAGAGCGATTAATATTTTCATTTCAGTGAATTTTTTGCCGAAAAATACGCTTTTTGCCGTTGTTTTCGGTAAAAAAGAAAACAGGCGGTTCATACTTTCGCATGAATCGCCTGTTTTCAACTAAGCCAACCAATTAATTGTCATGAATGATATACACATGACAAAGAAATATATTTTTAATACCCCGGCTGTTGTTCTGTATGTACAAAAGACGAATCCAACAGGGTAGGAGCTACTTCATTTTCTGGCTTTTTGACCATTGTAATCTGTACATCGCTATTGATAGCCGACGAAGTGGTGTTGATTTCTGCGGTTATACCGTTTTCTTTCAAAAGTGCAGAAATACGGTTCATAAGTGTGTCACTTGATGGATGATATGCGATGCGGATTTCCATGATATTTATTTTTTAAATTTTAAATAATGTAAATGTCAATTTTATAATAAAACAAAGATAAGCTATTAGCGATAAATTCGCAAATGGAAAATTATTAGCTTTACGAGCGTTAACCGCTTTTCGCTAGTTTTTAATAAACTATTTTTTTGTTAAAAAAGCTATTTTTGCCTTTATTATCGACAAAAATCATTGATTTTAACCAGTTTTTGTTAAAAAATTCAGATTTCAACTTTTTTGGAATTACGGTCTTCACTGTTTGTAACACGCTTTATTTTTTTATAAAAAAAGGAAAATGTCAAAAAAAAACACAATTATAGTCACCGATGGTTATGCTTTGAGCCGCGAAGACTTATCATGGCAGGCGTTTGAGCGATTCGGAAAAGTGACAATTTATGACTTTACTCCACCTAATGAACTTCTGGATCGTATCCACGAAGCGAGTATTCTCATTGTCAATAAGACTGTCATTTCTGCGGAAACGATTGATGCTATGCCGAACCTCAAATACATTGGTGTCACAGCCACGGGCTACAATAATGTAGATGTGAAAGCAGCGGCGGCTCGACATATTCCTGTTTGCAATGTCGCAGGTTATGGTTCGCAGACGGTGGCACAGCACGTTTTTGCTTTGATTTTGGAATTGACAAATCAAGTTGCCGTGCATCATACGGCAGTTCAAGCGGGAGAGTGGGGCAGTCAGCCTCATTTTTGCATAACAAAAACACCGCTTACTGAGTTATCAGGCAAGACTCTGGGTATTTATGGATTTAGTGGTATTGGGCAAGAAGTGGCAAAAATAGGTCGTGCTTTTGGCATGAAAATCATCGTTCATCGGCGAAATACTGAGGGGGGTAAACTGCGAGGATTGCGCTATGTGTCACTTGATGAGTTGTTTGACAAAAGCGATATTTTGACTTTAAATGCTTCTTTAAACTCTGAAAACCAAGGACTTATAAATTTAGATAATTTAAGAAAGATGAAACCAACCGCATTGCTTATCAATACAGCACGTGGCGGATTTGTAATAGAAAATGACTTGAAAGAGGCTTTAGAAACAGGTGTCATTGCTGGTGCAGGTCTTGATGTATTGCCCATAGAGCCGCCTACTGAGGGGTCGGTTTTGTTTGGTGTGAAAAACTGTTTGATAACGCCACACAATGCTTGGGCAGCTTTTGAAGCCCGGGAGAGGTTGATGCGTCTTGTCGGTGACAATGTGAAATCATTTTTGAGTGGAAAGCCGAAAAATGTGGTGAATTGAGCTACGAATTACACGGATTTTAGGAATATACATTGATGTCGTAGTAATTCGTAAAATCCGTGTAATTCGTAGCACGTTATTCTACCAAAATCATCGCTCCAATCGGCGGCACAATGACTTCTGTACCTTTAAAATCGCGTTTACTTTTCATATCCACTTTGTCGCCATCAAGGACAATGCGCCATTTACCTTCTGGAATTTTAAAACGCCCCCCCTCAGTATTGCCGTTCAAAATGACCAAGATACGTTGCCATTTATCACCAACAGCCTTGCCGTCGAGCGTGTACATAATGACATTAGGTGTTTTAACAAACACTTTACTGTCAAATGACAGGGGTTCAATGAACTGCAAATGCTTCTGAATATCAACTGTATTCGTCATGCGAAATGCAGGGTGCGCCTTTCGCATAGCGATGAGATCTTTATAAAAATTGAAGACTTTTATGTGTTTTGCCTTGCGAGACCAGTCAATTTGATTGATTTCGTCGGGTTTATCAAACGAGTTTTCTTCACCATTTTTCGTTCTCAAAAACTCCATACCCGCATGAATGAATGGTATGCCTTGCGAAGTCAATATCGTTGCAATCGCTAATTTATCCATTTTGATGTGGTCGTCTTCGGGTGCCTGTGGGTTTGAGTTCAAAAGCCTATCCCAAAGCGTATGATTGTCATGGCATTCGGCATAATTGACACATCGATACGGCTCGCCAGCCCAGGGTTCTTTGCTCCAACGGGCTTTAATGTAGTCAACTTGTGGGTGTTTTGTGGCGGCAACAATGCCGAGTTTAATGGTTTCTTCCATGTCTGGACGACCACTCACAAAACCTTTGTCCTTTGCCTCAAAAACCCAACCTTTCAAACCATCGCGCATATCATCTGAAAAGGCAGCAATGCGGTCAAATTGACTTGCTAATTGCTTGACAGCCCGTTTTTCGGGTGCTAAAGGCGAATCGCCTGCATTCCAGCCTTCTCCATATAGCAGAATATCGGGCTTGATGCCGTGTAAAGATTTAGAAATTATATTCATCGTTTCGATGTCGTGAATACCCATCAAATCGAAGCGAAAACCATCAATATGGTACTCTTTGACCCAATGTTCGAGGCTTTCGAGCATAAATTTACGCATCATCGGGCGGTCACTTGCGGTCTCGTTACCGCAGGCTGAGGCGTTTGACCACTTGCCATCAGCCGTTTGACGATGATAATAATTAGGGACGATTTGATGAAAATAAGACTCTTCGCCAAACATGGTGTGGTTGTAAACAACGTCCATGACTACCCGCAAACCCGCTTTATGCATTGCTTGCACCATTTCCTTAAATTCTTTGATGCGTACTGAGGGGTCAGCAGGATTCGTCGAATACGAGCCTTCTGGCACGTTGTAATTCAATGGATCGTAGCCCCAATTGTACTTTTTGTAGTTTGGGTCACCAATTTTTGATTCATCAACAGTGTAAAAATCATAGCTGGGAAGAAGATGAACGTGTGTTACGCCTAACTCCTTGATATGGCTCAATCCTGTTTTGATTTTTTGC
>JANMJN010000922.1:0-4615 GCA_031371355.1 Saprospiraceae bacterium | reverse complement strand
ACCATCATGTCGAATGCCGTCAAAGAGATGTCAGAAGGCGAATTGCTCCAAATCGAAAAAGCCCGCCGATTAGACATAAAAGAAGACATTTACTACGATATTATTAGGCAAAAAACGGCTTCACTCATCGCTGCCGCTTGTGCTGTTGGTGCAGCTTCAACAACTACAGATGTGGATTTGATTGAAAAAATGCGCCTTTTTGGAGAGAAAATTGGCATTGCCTTCCAAATTAGAGACGACCTGTTTGATTTTGGAACCGATGACGTAGGCAAACCATTAGGCATTGATATTAAAGAGAAAAAAATGACTTTACCACTCATTTACGCGCTCAATCAAGCCCCCAAAAAAGAGCGTGACCGCATCATCAATATCGTTAAACGGCACAACGAAGACCCGGTTAAGGTGGCAGAAGTCATTGATTTTGTCCGCCAGAGTGGGGGTTTAAACTATTCAGAAGAGGCTATGCGCCGATACCGTTCGGAGGCGATTGATATTCTCAAAGGATTTCCAGATTCAGACGTGCGCACTTCTTTGGAACAGCTGGTTATGTTTGTAACAGAGCGTAAAAAATAGTGAGTGAAGGGACAAACTTTGCGAAGGTTCGACCTTCGCAAAGTTTATATTTGTTGAAAAATCAGCAACTTAGACCCCTCAGTATTTCCCTGTTTACTATACCGCTTCAATAACCAATCCCCAGTCAGTATTTAGCCAATTTCAACTCTACTATTATCGGCTTGGATAAATCAGAAAGCTGTTCGACCATCGCAAGTATGTCATCAAGCTCAACCCGATTGCGTGAACAGTGTTCAATGGTTTTGATAAGCGAAGTCATATCGGCATTACCAATAAAGGCAAGCGTTGTTTTGAGTTTATGACTGAGTTGAAAAACCTCTTCCCAATCTTTTAGGGCAGCAGATTTTTGCGTTTTGACGATTTCACAAGGAATTTCATCAATGAGCATGGTGAGCATCTGGTTCATCATTTCGGCATCGCCGCCGGTCATGGTTTCGAGATATTCGAGATTGATATGTTGAAATGAAATAGTGGTACTCATGAATATTATATGAGTTTCATGTTAAAAATAAATTTTCCCATTATCCTTTACAATGAAGGATTTTAACTTATTACTTACAAATATAATTCCTAATTTTTAAAATCACCTGTTATGTTAAGATAATAGTGAATTTTTTCAAAAAACTGTTCTGGTTCAAATGGTTTTAAAACATAATCGTCGAAACCATAAGTTTTAAATGAGTTGTCTTTTGAAATGTTGGCATGAGCCGTCATTGCCAAAATGGGAGTATTAATATTCGGAATATACTCTCTGATATAAGCGATTGTTTCAGTACCGTCCATGATGGGCATCTGGATGTCCATCAGGATAATATCAAAATTACTGCCTTGTTTAAGTATTTCAAGGCATTCCTTCCCGTTTTCAGCTATCTGAATGATGATATTGTCAAATTGACGTTCCAAGGTTTTGCGCGCAACGATTTGATTCATCTTATGGTCTTCAACCAAAAGTAAACGGAAAATTCGTTGTTTTGATTCATGATACTGAGGGGGGGCTTCAACCGTTTTTTCGACAGTCCCATTGGTATGAACTTTGGTAAAAGGTAATTCAATAAGCATTGTTGTCCCTTTTCCCAAAGCACTTTCTGCCCATACCCGCCCGTTTTGCAACTGAACAAGATTTTTGACAATCGCTAAGCCCAAGCCTGTCCCTTCATAAATCCTATCTTTTGTCCGAACGCGCGTAAATGATTCGAAAATAGCATCCACTTTGTCCTCTGGAATACCGATGCCGGTGTCAATGACGATAAAGCGTACAATGACGGTATCCTTTTGATTGTCAACCAATTGTACATTAATTTTCACTACACCTTCATCTGTAAATTTGACTGAATTGCCAACGATATTGAATAAAACCTGATTCAATCGTAGTTTATCACCGCTCAGGATAGTGGGTACTGAGGGGTCAATAAACAATTGAAATTCAAGAGGTTTTTCGTCTTTTTTATATTGCATAACATTGACAAGGTTGAACATCAATTCATGCAAATCAAAATTTTTCGACTCAAAGCTCATTTTGCCATTTTGCAGCGTCGAAATTTCAAGAATATCGTTGATAACACCGAGCAGAATTTCACTCGATTGACGTACCGAATCAATAAAACTGCGTTGTTCGCCATCGAGAGTGGTCTGCGCCAAAAGGTTTGACATACCATAAATAGCATTCATGGGTGTCCGCATTTCATGGCTTATGGAGGCGATAAATTGCTCCTTCATGCGTGCCGACTCTTCTGCTACTTCTCGTGCGCGGGTAGCAGCTGCCAGTTTTATCAGCACATTTTTACGCTCAATTGCGTAACGCAATGTTTTTGCTAAGAGATCGGCATCAAAAACACCTTTTGTTAAAAAGTCTTGTGCACCCGCTTTAACGGCATTCAGACCTAAGGTTTTGTCTGAAAAACCCGTCATAACGACGACGTTTACATCGGGTTTTGCAGAAATAAGGCGTTGCAAAGTCTCGAAACCGCGAGAATCGGGCAGTGATAAATCCAGCAAAACAACATCAAAATCATTTTCCATGAGGGCGCTTACGCCTTCTCCTAAGGTTTGACAATGCGTAATTCTACATTCCGGTAAATCGGATTCATCGAGTAAAATTTCGACAATTCGAGCGTCTCCTGGATTATCTTCGATCAAAAGGATATTCAAAGGCGTGGTATCAGGCGTAGAACTTACGCCATTGATATAGCTTGTGTGGCTTGGTATATTGAATTCTTGAACCATATATGTAAAATTGAAGAATAAGGTATTCTTTTAGTATGAATAAAGTATGGGCAATATTTATACCATAAATCATAAGATTGTAATATACTATCGAACATCTTACTATTAAGATTCAAAAATGGTCGTATTTCGATTTTTTAAGTTTAATCATGTGCCTTTAAGTCGAATTTTCGTCTAAAATTATAAAAAACTTTCTATCATAGGTTGAAAAAACAATGACGTGAAACGGTATTTATGCTTATTTCATCGAAAGTTATTGATTTTCAGTAAATTACGATGTATTTTTGAGCGAAATCTTACAATTTAATCAAACAGCATGTCAATTGATATTTTATTCGCAGCTACTGCCCTCTATGGTTTTTATTTGGGCTTTAAAGACGGCATCATCAATTCCGTTTTTTCGGTCATGTCCATTGTCATGGCATTAATGGCAGCGTTTAAGTTTTCACCGTACATGACGCGAGCCTTGGAGCAAGGTTTTGATATGTACAATCCACTCATGTTTGTCATTGGTTTCATCGTCACTTTTTTTATTTCGATGTGGTTGCTGCGGATGGTCGGTCATGCTATTTCCGGAGCTTTAGAAGTGGCTCAGCTCGATTTGCCGAATCAAATCATCGGTGGCTTTATATTGACACTTGTTTTTTCTTTTTTTTACAGCGTTTTGATATGGTTTGCCGATGGCGCACGGATGCTTGATGACCAAACGAAGACGACTTCTATGTCTTATAGATACCTCGAGCCCCTTAGACAGACGACTTTCAAATTGATTGGTAATGCCAAACCCATTGTTCAAGACTTTTTGGGCGAAACGGATAAAGTGATGAATCAGATTGAAGACAGCCGTATGAAACGGACAGAATCTAAAACCGATATTTATGATATAGATAGCCCGCTCAATTCGCCATCGCAAAATCCTAAGGGTGCAACCAGCATTAACGAGCCACCTAAATAAAGGATAGTGGATAATGGATAGTTGATAATATTAAAATTCACTATCCACTATCAACTATACATTATCATCTATCCGTTATTATTTCTTTCCAAACAATTCTGTAAACCTTTTGTCCCGATAAGCCCAAATTTTGTTCAATTGAGGTCTCACAAACAAGCGGTCAATCAATGGTTCCAAAAACCAACCGGGCGATAGATAATGCACGCGGTCAGTCATCAACACATAATCCCCTTTGTCTTCAAACAAATGTTCGTGGTGCCATAACAAGTAAGGACCTTTCAATTGTTGGTCAACAAATCGCACAAGTGGTTCAAAATCACTAATTAATGTACGCCAATAAAAAGGAATGCCAAATATTTTGATGCGGTAGTCTATGAGGGTTCCTATTTTTGTTGGAATAGGCGAGGGTGTGAGAATCAAAAAACTGAGGTCAGAAGGTGTGACTTCATTCAGGTTTTCAGCGTTGCTAAAAAAATCAAAAATTTCGGTTAACGAACCGTAAAGTTTTGTTTCGAATACAAGGAGATGAGTTGCCATTATTTTTTTTTAACGGCTAACAAAAAAAAAGCAAAGAGGTTGTGATGCCCATTTAAAAATACTGAAATACCCCCTCAGTAAAAGGCACATACAATACACAATTCCGAAATTTTAAAAATTTCGGAATTGTACGTAAAATTCACCATTCACCATTACTCCTTTCTTTTCCAATTATTATTCAACATCTTCAAAATAGCCATCGCTAATTCGCCTTGAATGGCGCGGCTATTTGCCAAAATAATCACACCTGTTTTGGTTTGAGGCACAAATACAATGACCGCCGAATGGCCACTTGTTGCGCCAGAAGACAGACAAACAAGTGGTTCT
>JANMJN010000917.1:0-5160 GCA_031371355.1 Saprospiraceae bacterium | reverse complement strand
TGTATTCGGCGAAGTGGGTGTGATCCCAAGCGTGACAATAGCTTCATTGTAGCTTGCAAAATCAAGGGCTTGCTTGATATTCCCCAAAAAAACAGTCTCTTTCAAAATCAAATGGTCACTTGAAGCAACGACAAATGTGGCTTCAGGGTTCAGGCTTTGTAACTTAAACGCAGTGTAAGCCAAGCACGGCGCCGTATTGTTGCGACTTGGTTCTGCAAGGATTTGATTGTCGGTCACATCAGGCAACTGCTTTTTTACTAAGCCTATATAACCAGCATTGGTGACAATAAAGATATTTTCTTTAGGAATGAGTGGCAAAAAACGCTCATAAGTTATTTGTAACAGCGATTTACCAGTGCCGAGAATATCAAGAAATTGCTTAGGTTTTTCTTCGCGGCTGGCGGGCCAAAATCGGCTCCCGACACCGCCTGCCATGATGGCGACGTAGTGATTAGGATTCATAAGTTTTGTCAAATAAGTTTAATCAAAATTCATTGTATAGGATTCAATATCCTTAAAATATGTGCTATGAAAAGCAAATGTTAAATATATTTCAGCTTTTTCATGCCAAATGGCTGAAGCGATATAAATCGCATCTTCGCTCGGCATTTTCAAAATAATAGACATAAATTTTTCATCATCACTCATTGATGCACTAATGAGTGTAAGTGCGTTTGGCTTTATAAAAGGGTCAAGTAAGACAGGTTTACTCAATATTTCATATAAAAACAAGTGATCGAGCATGCGTTCAGACCAAGTCCACGATTCATGTTTTCGGTACATGAGGTCAATTGGCAAACCCAATATTAAATCCAAAGTTTCTTTTGATAAAGGTGTAGCTTCCATCTTTTAAAGTTTTAAATTTAAATATTGTAAAATCACGCCTCAGTATCCTTAACCTCAAAATATGTCTTTCATCTCCTCAACAACGCTCCGAATCCCTGCCTCTAACGTAATCCGATGTCGCCAACCCATGGCGTGTATTTTTGATACATCCATCAATTTACGCGGTGTACCGTCGGGTTTTGTGGTGTCTTGAATGATGTCGCCTTCATAACCGACAATCCTTTTTATCATTTCAGACAAGTCTCGAATCGTCAAATCAACGCCCGTTCCGACATTAACAAAACCGGCTTCATCAAAATTTTCCATCAAAAACAAGCAAGCCTCAGCCAAATCATCGGCGTGCATAAATTCCCGGAGGGGCGTGCCTGTTCCCCACAAAATGACTGAGGGGTCGTTGTTTCTCTTTGCTGTCAAAAATTTACGAATCAATGCAGGCAGTACATGTGAGTTTTGCAAATCGTAATTGTCATTTGGACCATACAGATTGGTGGGCATAGCCGAAATAAAAGAACAACCGTATTGCGCCCGATAGGCATCACACATTTTTATACCTGAAATTTTAGCGATGGCATAAGGCTCATTCGTCGGTTCAAGCAAGCCAGTAAGTAGGTATTCTTCTTTCAAAGGTTGCGGCGCAAGTTTTGGATATATGCACGATGAACCCAAAAACATCAGTTTTTTGACCCCATTTTGATAGGCGGCATGAATGACATTGGACTGAATCATGAGGTTTTCGTAGAGAAAATCGGCGCGATAGACATTATTCGCCATGATGCCGCCCACTTTTGCAGCAGCTAAAAAAACGTAATCGGGACGTTCCTTTCTAAAAAACTCATTGACAGCTGCTTGGTCACGGAGGTCCAATTCTTTTGATTTTCTAAAAATGAGGTTTTCAAAACCATTTTTGCGAAGACCCCTCAGTATGGCTGAACCAACCATGCCTCGATGTCCCGCAACATAGATTTTACTGTTATCTTCCATAAAAATACTTGTTATGACTTAATTGTTGATTAACCGCACAACTTCAAAGACTTCAGCGTACCGTGTATTGATTTGGACGCCGCGAGTACGGGCAAGCGAGCGCAAAAATTCCTCGTTGGCATAAGGGCGGTGCGCTTGCGATTGATATTGCTTCAAGGCATTCACTTTGGTTTCAATATGTTTTTCATCCAAATGAAAAAAACAGGTTGTTGAGAACGTGAAATTGTTCCAAGGCAATTCATAACACAAAATAGACGTGAATTTAAACGCTCGAATGGCTTCGTTTGATATGGTTGCATGGTCTTGGTGAATGTCTTTGGGCGAAGGCACAAAAACCAAATCAGGATTAATATTAGCTTTTAACTTGATAATATCATCTAAAATCGCTTGCCGATGATAGTTAAAAGTTCGGACATCATATTTCAATAAGGTCAAATTTTCAGGCTTTATGCCTAAAACTTGTGTCGCAGCTTTGACTTCTGTTATCAAAATATCTGATGGAAATTGCGGTAAAACAGACTGCTCACAAGCAGAAAAAGCAACATAATAGACCTCGCTACCTTGTTCGATGAGTTTAGCTATCGTACCACCACAACCCAATTCACCATCATCGGTATGCGGTGCGAGCACAAGAACTTTTTTAAACGGAATATGAGCCATAAATAAATTTCGGATTTAAAAACAATGAGCTTAAACATTGAGTGACTACCCCTCAGTATATGGGTATTTTATACGGTCAAACCGTCTTTAAAGTTGACTTATCACTCATGCGAGATTTCCTTTTTTCAACGATTCGTTGCAAAAAATAACTCAAAATAGTCGCTAAAGCAATGACGAGGAAAAGCAGTTTAAATGTGCCAATATTTTGGAACATCAAAACAAACGCAATAAAAAACATCGTAACAGCCACTAAAATACCCGTTGCTTGCATGTGGGTGAAGCCGAAATCTACCAATAAATGATGAATGTGCAAACGGTCAGGTGAGAATGGAGAACGCCCCCTCACTATCCGAATGGTGAAAACACGCGCCGTATCAAAAAGAGGTAAAATCAAAATACCAATGGCTACGGCAGGGCTGGCGCTAATGGCTAGCGGGTTTGTTCCCACAAGAGATTGGTTGATTTCGATAAATTTTATGACTAAAATGGAAGAAATCAGACCGAGTAGCAAGGCACCCGTATCACCCATAAAAATCTTTGCAGGCGTGAAGTTATATTTTAAGAAAGCCACAATTGACCCCGCTAACGAATATGCCATAATGGATAAACCGATGCTTGTATTCGCTATCGCAGGAGGCGTTGTTGGGTTATTACCCACATAAAAAAACCATGTGCCAAATGAGAGCGTAATGATGGTTGTAATACTGCCTGAAAGCCCATTAATGCCATCAATGAGATTGAAGGAATTGATGATGACAATAATTGTAAATATCGAAAGTACTATGCTAAACCAATCATAAATGATGTCGATGCCAAATAAACCATGTAAACTCGTAATTTTTACACCTGATTTTAGGACAATGATACCCGCTGCCATTAACTCGCCTAGCAGTTTTTTGTAAGGTGATATAGGCATAATATCATCTTTAACACCAATGAGAAAAATGACAATGAAAGCACAAAGTGTGTATTGAAGTTGCCCAAACACATCAAATGGCATCCAAAATATCATTGAAAACATCAGACCTGCGAATATTGCTACGCCACCTAATGAAGGTGTACTGCTGACGTGGGAACGCCTTTCGCCTGGTTCGTCGCACAGGTGCTTTTCATGGGCTACATTGATAACGGATGGAATGATAAAGTAACTTGGAATAAAAGCAGTAATAAAACTTAATAAGACTTCATACATGACTTAGCGCAGATTTTAAGTATCATTCAAATATAATTAAAACAAATGTAGTAATGAAAAATGTAAAATTCTTGTTTTATTTGTACAATTAAACAAGAATTTCCCCCCCCTCAGTATGAACTTGCAATTTGGTCACTTTCCCATTTTCCAAACGATACTTTTCGCCATTTTCAGGACAAATTGCCAATCCAGTTTTATCAAAATTAAGCCTATGTCCGTACTCACTCATCCAGCCCATTTGTCGAGCAGGATTACCGACAACGAGGGCATAAGGCAACACCTCTTTTGTCACCACAGCACCCGCGCCGATGAAAGCAAAAGCACCTATGTCGTGACCACAAACGATTGTTGCATTAGCACCTATACTTGCGCCTTTTCCTACATGTGTTTTCAGATATTCAGATTTTCTATTAACGGCGCTGCGTGGATTGATGACGTTTGTAAAAACCATTGACGGTCCCAGAAAAACATCGTCGTCGCAGGTGACCCCTGTATATATGGAGACATTATTTTGAACTTTGACGTTTTCGCCCAAAACAACTTCAGGGCTTATGTCAACATTTTGCCCATTATTGCAATTTTTACCCAAGCGACATTGGGGCATAATGTGGCTAAAATGCCAAATTTTTGTCCCCTCACCAATTTCGCAGCCTTCGTCAATGATGGCTGTTGGGTGTGCATAAAAGTGTTTTTCCATATTATTTTTCAAAAAATGAAGCTACCGTAGCTACAATATAGACTAACGTCTCTTCTGAAAGTTCGGTATGTATGGGCAATGACATCACCTCATCACACAATTTTTCTGTTGTCTCCAGTTCGCCGCCTTGCCAATAATGGCTGTAAGCATTTTGCTTATATAGCGGAATGGGGTAATAAATCATGGCACTAACCCCCCCCTCAGTAAGATGTGCTCTCAATGCAGAACGTTGACCATTTTTCACACGCAACGTGTATTGATGAAAAACATGAGACGAATTATGTTGCCTTTCAGGAATCTCTAAGCCCTCAATTTTGGAAAAAGCGGTATCATAATAAGCTGCCGCTGCTTGTCGTGCCGCCGAATATTGATCTAAATGGCGCAATTTGACATCTAAAATACCTGCTTGAATCGAATCCAACCGCGAATTGACTCCTATTGAATCGTGATAATATTGGCGTGATTGACCATGATTTGCCATCATCCGTATTTTGGAAGCCAAATCATCATCATTGGTCATAATTGCCCCACCGTCACCATAACAACCTAAGTTTTTTGAAGGAAAAAACGATGTGCAACCGATGTGACCGATTGTGCCTGTTTTCACTTTTTTACCATCAGAATAGGTATAATCCGCCCCAATGGCTTGAGCATTGTCTTCGATAACAAATAAATCATTTTTTTTAGCTACTGCCATAATCGCCTCCATATCGCAACTTTGACCGAACAAATGGACAGGAACTATCGCTTTCGTGCGCGGCGTAATCGCTTGCTCGATGATGTC
>JANMJN010000895.1:0-2174 GCA_031371355.1 Saprospiraceae bacterium | reverse complement strand
AACGGTTAATGAAAGAATTGAAGCAAACTAAAAACCTTGAGCAAACGCAAAAATTGGTTCATTCCGTTCGCGAAGAGCAACAAAAATTGGCAAACGAAGTCACTCGTTTGAATGAAGATGTCTATCATTCGACCCCCTCAGTACACAAGCCGATTGAAGTCGGTGCAATGGTTAAAATGCGGTCAGGGACAGCGTCAGGACGAGTTGAAAGTGTTGACAAAAAAGAAGCCATAGTCTTGATGGGAGATATGCGTATGACAGTAAAAATCAAAGACTTAGTGCCTGTAGGTGAGCCTTTGGTAATAAATACAACGTCTTCGTCCAAACATGATTCTATCACACGTTCCGCCAATTTTGATGCAAAAACTGACTTGCGCGGCTTGTCAATGATTGAAGCCGATCGTATTTTGGAAGCCTTTTTGGACAATGCTGTGGTGTCAAGTGCCAATACTTTGAGCATTGTGCATGGCAAAGGCAATGGCGTTTTAAGAAAATTAGTACGTCAAAAATTAAAAGAATATAAGGAAGTCAAAAAGGCTTTTCATCCCGAAAATGCAGAAGGTGGAGATGGTGTGACGATTGTGGAATTGTAAGAATTTGATGTAAATAATAAAAATTAAAGTAATTACTTAGGTCAAACACGAATTTCACGAATTAACACGAATTTTTCTGTTGATTTGCTTCACTTAGTAATGAGTAAATAATAACTTGGATAACCTAAAAATAATTCGTGTTAATTCGTGAAATTCGTGTCAGTTAAGTAGTTGCGTCAATACAAATCGACTTTTTATGCAATTTTTTAAAGTCAAATTTTTTAAAATAAATATTTTATTAAGTCAATTTCGTTTAAAAAAAATATTTTATTAAGTCAATTTATAAAACATCAATTCATGGCTTGTAGCAAATCTGCCATTATATCTTCCACATCTTCAATGCCCACACTTAATCGAATCAAACCATCAGTAATGCCATTTGCCATACGTACTTCTCTTGGGATACGCAAGTGAGACATAGACGCAGGATGCAAAATCAAAGTATCTACATCGCCCATCGTCGGAGCAAGCGAACAGAATTTTATATTGTTCATAAAAGCCAAACCCGCTTCCAAACCGCCGACTAATTCAAAACTCAACATGCCACTGAATCCATTTTGCAATTGTTTTTTAGCCATTTCATGGTCAGGATGAGACGGTAAACCTGGATAATTGACCTTCAATACTGAGGGGTGTCCTTCCAACTTTTCAGCGATATGCAAAGCATTTTCTGAATGTTGACGCATACGTAAAGGCATGGTTTTCAAACCATTATAAGTGAGCCATGCTTCAAAAGGGCTGCAATTCGTACCCGTCAATTTCATAGCAGTAAAGACTTTTTCTTTCATCAAAACCTTGTCTTTGCCGAGTATGACACCCGCAGTCGAGTTACCATGTCCGTTAATGTATTTGGTTGTGGAGTGAATAATGAAATCAACACCAAACGCAAAAGGTTTTAAAAGGTATGGCGTGGTGAATGTATTGTCTATCGTCGTCAACATACCATTTTCATGGGCAATATTCACCAATTTTTGAATATCCACACAAGCCAATGATGGGTTTGCCAAAGACTCAAAATAGAGCATTTTTACTGAGGGGTCGCTTTTTATCGCTTTTTCAACGGCTGTAATGTCTTGTAAATCAACCATTAAGGTCTCAATACCCAAAGGTTGTAAGAGTTTCAAAAACAACTCTGTTGTGCCTCCGTAAAGATTGCCTTGTGTTAAAATCTTATCGCCCGTCTTCAAAACGCCCAGCATTAAAGTTGAGATGGCTGCCATGCCTGAAGATGTCATAATTGCCGAAGCCTCAACGCCTGTACCATAACTTTCAAGTGCCGCAATTTTGTCTGCAATCGCATCAACAGTAGGATTGCCGAAGCGGCTGTACAAGTGCCCTGTTTCTTTGCCCGAAAAAATATCCATGCCTTGGTCAACGCTTTCAAAATCAAAACTGGACGTTGCGTAAATGGGTAATGTGTGTGGACGGGTGGTGCGTTTTTCTTCAAGTTCCTGAACGCAAATAGAAGTGAATTTCATTGTAAGTGATTGATTTTTAATTATTTATGATATGTTTTTTTTTAGACCGCAGATGACACTGATGCGACTGATTTTCACTGATTTTTTTGTTTGTCATCCTGTA
>JANMJN010000869.1:0-5454 GCA_031371355.1 Saprospiraceae bacterium | reverse complement strand
ATGCCGACTATTGTTATTATCATAAAACGATTATTTCAATTTGTTGATTTTCAGTGTTTTATAGATTTCAAAACTAAAATTTGACTGTACTATATTTTTAATTGTATCTTTGTATTAACGGTCGTTCGAGGATGACCAACGGGTGAGTTTTGCTGCAGCAAGGCTCACCTTTCTTTTTTTAGTTTATACGACTCTGCCCTCATCTTTATTCTATCTAAAATAAATAATTGATTATTATATATCAACCAAACCGTTTTTATTTCACTATAAAATTTTGAAGCATTTCTTAAAGCTTTCTTTAATTGTACTTCATTAATGCTTTGGCTAATATGTAAAACAATATTATTCGCCTTCTTATAACTACGCCTAAATTGCATCATTATCGCATTGTCAAAATTCTTTGCATTTTTAAGGTTTTTAATATCAAAAGTTATTCCTTGCATTTTAATATCAGGAGACGGGATAAAATCAGACTCCATCAATAGTTCTACATCGTAACCTTGATTTTTCAAAAAAATACAAGCAGCCATTTCGTCTATTATGCCACCGGCTTGATGTCTATGATGTAAAACAATGAATCCACTTGTCTTAAAATCATAACCTAACGCATTAGGAAATTTGTCTAAATCAGTGAAATGCTTTACGGCTTTTTCATTAGTTTTATAATAACTACTCTCTGGATAGCGATCAAATTTGTATTGGTTTAGTTTGCTCATTTTATATATTCAAAGTTATTATTTAGCAAAAAGGACGCAAAATAACACATTGAAAACATATTACAAACTACTGATAATCAATATATTAAATCATAAATTATAGCTTTCAATCATTTCAACCACATAACACATTCAATGCTTCAATTTATGAAACGCCTTCACCCGTTCAATCGCCTCCTCAAAAACTGACTCCCGCGCACACAACGATGACCGAATATACCCATCGCCTTGATTCCCAAAAATGCCGCCTGGTGTGATAAAGACGTTTGCACCATGTAAAATCTCATCTGACAGCTCAAAACCCGTCTTATACTGAGGGGGTATTTTTGCCCAAACGAACATACCCGTTTGGCGTTCATCGAATGTACAACCAAGCAAACTTAAGAGCACAAACACCTTTTGTTGACGACGACGATATTCGTCATTCAAGTCTAAATACCATTCTTTATCGGCTTTCAAAGCTTCTACGGCAGCTAACTGAACAGGTAGGAACATCCCTGAATCCATATTCGATTTGAAACGCAAGACATCATTTAAAAACTCGGCTTTGCCAGCGAGCATACCCACGCGCCAACCTGCCATATTATGGCTTTTTGATAGTGAATTTAATTCTAATGCCACGTCCTTTGCACCTTCAACTGACAAAATACTGAGGGGGTGTTCATTCAATATAAAACTATACGGATTATCATTGAGAATCAATATGTTATGTTGTTTTGCAAACGCAATCAATTCTTCGAAAAACGCTTTTGTGCCTTGCGCGCCCGTCGGCATGTGCGGGTAATTGACGAACATCAATTTGACTTTTGATAAATCTTGTTTTGCTAATTTTTCAAGGTCGGGCAACCAGCCGTTTGTTTCTGTCAAGTTGTAATCCACACATTTTGCACCCGCCAAAGTGACGGCAGCCCGATAGGTCGGATAGCCCGGATTGGGCAATAATGCTTCGTCGCCCGACTCCAAATAGGCCATACAAACGTGCATAATGCCTTCTTTTGAACCCAATAAAGGCAATATTTCATTCACTGGATTGAGTGAAACGCTATAATGTTTTTTATAAAAAACGGACATCGCTTCGCGCAAAGCCAAAACGCCGACATAACCTTGATAGGCATGACTTGTCGGCAATCGAGCTGTTTCGACGAGTTTTTCAATCGCAGATACTGAGGGGGGCAAATCGGGCGAACCAATGCCGAGGTTCAACACATTTTTACCTGCCGCGTTCAAGTCAGCAATTTCTTTTAGTTTTTTTGAAAAGTAATATTCGTGAATAGAATCTAAACGGCTCGCAACTTTAATGTTCATAATTAATTGGTATTCAATATATTAAAAATAAAACTACTCGAAATACATTCCGCTACTATACTCACCTAACACTTTAATCTCGCCTACAACACGATGTAATTCAAGCATAGCTTGTGGATAATTGGAATAGTTGCCTAACGTAAAATCTAAGAAAAACATATACTCCCACGGCTTGTCCATAATAGGCGCAGATTGGATTTTTGTCAAATTACAATTATTGCGCGACAGGACTTCAAGCGCTTTGTAAAGGCTCCCAACAGTATGATTTGTGGTAAAAACAAGCGAAACCTTATCGAAATCTGGTATTATAGACCCCTCAGTATTTTCCTTGGTGATGTATAAAAAACGGGTAAAATTCTTTTTGTACGTCTCAATGCCCGGTGAAAGGATGTTCAAATTATAAATTTCGGCTGCCAATTCAGAGCCAACGGCACCAATTTTTTTCAAACCTTTTTCTCTTATTTCTTTGGCAACCAAAGCCGTATCATGTGCTTCGACAAGGCGGATATGCGGATATTTATCAAAAAATTCTTCGCATTGTTGCAAGGCGATGGGGTGGCTGTGGACTTCTGTTAAATCTTTTATCTGGATTTTGGGCAAAGCCATCAGGTTCTGTTTTATCCTTAAAAAAACTTCACCCCGTATGCGTAAATTACTGTTATTCAATAAATTATAGTTTCTCAACAAACTGCCTGCAATTGTGTTTTCAATTGCCATAACGGCTGAATCTGCTTCCCCAGATTCCACTTGTTGAATCAAAATATCGAAAGTGTCGGCTGGCACGACATCAATATCGGCGGCGGCATGAAACCGCCGTGCAGCAATTTCATGAAATGCACCTTGCACGCCTTGTATGGCAACTTTCAGCAATTTTGTGGCTTGTCCGTTGCCTTGTGCAGCATGCTCTTTGTCTTTTATTTCTTGATAATCTAAGTCCATGTTGTTGACAATTCTTTTGAATACTATTTGATAATCAATGGTTTACGCTATTTTATTTCTGATGTTTGATTTGAAGTCGCTCTTTTCAAAAACAAAAAAAGGAGTTCCCGTTGAGGAACTCCTTTTTGCATCTGAAAGCGTATATTTTTTTATCGCCGCGCAAATAAGTAGCTCCTCTTACGGTTTCCGTAAAAGTAAAAATAAAAAAAGCTAAAATTATTTGCGAAAGGGCGCGTCATTGTCTGATTGATTTTATTGGGTGCAAACGTATGTCGTTTTCTCGATGTGACCAAATTTCATTTCTGTTTTTTTTTAACTTTTAGAAAAAGTAGGTGTTAAAGGTCTTTTTTACTGAGGGGTTATTTTTGTTATTTTTTTCATAAAAAAGGTAAAATAGTCCGTTTTTAAAAAGATTTACCGTTTTTTTGCTCGATTTCTAACTAAAAAAACAATTTATTCATTAAAAACAAATCAATTTCAGAATGAAAAAATTCTTATTCGTGAGCGTTTTCTTTTTTCTCCTTTTAGGATTACAAGCCCAATCGGCTATTGGCGTTTGGAAATCTATTGACGACGAAACAGGCGAAGCTAAATCAAATGTACAATTGTATCAAGAAAATGGCAAAATGTACGGCAAAGTCATCGCTTTTTTGCGGAAAGACACCGACCCAAATCGCGTATGCAATAAGTGTACAGATTGGCGAAAAGGACAAAAAATTATGCAGATGATGATTGTCAGAGATATGGTATTGAGTGGTGCGACTTGGAAAAACGGTAAAATCCTCGACCCTGAAAAAGGTAAAGAGTACACTTGTACCATGTGGTTTGAAGATGGTAAGCCAAACGAGCTGAATGTGCGCGGTTGGGTTGGACCTTTTTTTAGAACACAAAAGTGGTACCGTGTTCAATAAGTAAAAAGTGAAATACTAAAAATAAAAAATATGAAGAAGCTCATTTTTATAACCGTTTCCTTGTTTTTAATATCAACAATGAGGGCACAAACGACGGCTATTGATTCTGTTAAAGCGACGGTCAACCTTTTTTTTGAAGGCATGAAAACGGGCGATACGGCACTTATTAGATCAACCCTTACTGAGGGGGTCATTTTTCAGACTATTAGTCGGTCAAAAGAAGGTGCTTTGTCTGTCAAAACGGAAAATGTGGATGACTTTATCCGTTTTATTGCCAAAGAAGAAAAGGGTAATGCCGATGAGCGCATCACTTTTAAAAGCGTTGAAGTTGATGGAGCTTTAGCGTCAGTTTGGACTCCTTATAAGTTTTATTACAAAGGGCAGTTCAGTCATTGTGGTGCCAACTCGTTTCAATTGGTGAAAACTAATGGCACTTGGAAAGTCCAATACCTCATTGACACACGGCGGCGGCAGGGTTGCGAATAAAGGGACAATTTGCAATTTGCAAAAGGAAAAGGGCAATCGACAAAGCTCAAAAAGCAATTTGTGATAGAAAAGATAGAAAGGAAACGCCCGCTCAAATTGCGATTTGAACAGGCGTTTTTTTATTAAAATGTTTGAAAAGATTACTTCCGCAAACGGAAAGCTTTTCTAACTTTTTCAACATAATCGAGTTTTTCCCAAGTAAAAAGCTCAACTTTCATTGTTTTTGTCTTGCCATCAGGCGTTGAAAATGTTTTTTCGACGATTTCATTTTGACGACCCATGTGACCATAAGCGGCTGTTTCAGAATACATCGGTGAGCGCAATTTCAAGCGTTTTTCAATGGCATAAGGGCGCATATCGAACAATTTTTCGACGATTTGAGCCACTTCACCATCAGACATTTTTTTCTTTTTGCAAGTACCATACGTATTAACGTAGATGCCCATCGGTTTAGCAACACCGATGGCGTAAGAAACTTGTACTAAAATTTCGTCGCACAAACCTGCTGCAACAAGGTTTTTTGCAATATGGCGTGTGGCATAAGCTGCAGAACGGTCAACTTTTGATGGATCTTTGCCCGAAAAAGCACCGCCTCCGTGCGCACCTTTGCCGCCATAGGTGTCAACGATGATTTTACGACCTGTCAAACCTGTGTCGCCGTGTGGTCCACCGATAACGAATTTACCTGTTGGATTGACGTGATAAATAATTTCGTCTGTGAAAAGAGCTTGAATTTCCTCTTTCATCTGCGCTTTAATACGTGGAATGAGGATATTGATGACATCTGCTTGGATTTTTGCTTGCATGGCTGCTTCATCTGCAAAATCATCGTGCTGTGTCGAAAGAACAATCGTATCAATACGCTGTGGTTGGTTGTCATCAGAATACTCAATGGTTACTTGTGATTTCGCATCTGGACGTAAATAAGTCATTTCTTTACCTTCACGACGCACTGCTGCTAATTCGATGAGGAGTTTATGCGCCAAATCCAAAGGCAATGGCATATAATTGTCTGTTTCGCGAGTCGCGTAACCGAACATCATACCTTGGTCGCCTGCGCCTTGCTCTTCAGGGCTTTTGCGCTCAACACCTTGATT
>JANMJN010001334.1:0-1689 GCA_031371355.1 Saprospiraceae bacterium | reverse complement strand
ACCGCATAATTTTCCTTGGCCACTATACAGGAATCGTCATTGTGCGGAGTTGCGAGGACGTAACCTCACGAGCTGTGTCGTTACAAAAAAAAGAGGAAAAATTTAGCCTAATAGAAAATAAAATGCGGTTTCAAAATATTTTGGCATGTATTTTGAATATATATTTTTCGTATTTGTACTTTAGTTAACCCATTTATTATCAAAAAAAAAATTTAATAATATTCAAAATCTGTTTCCTATGATATCTAATTCATACAACAGCATGACACCTCCAGAATTGGAGGCTTTTAGCGCCACCATCATCAATCGTTTACAGACCAACTCGATTTTCGTTCCGATCAAGGATGCGGCGCTCATCAATTTATTGCCCGCCCACGCGGCTTTTTCAGCGGCAAAATTAGATTATGACACCTACCGTGGCACTGATCGCGGGGCTTTACGTGAAAGCTGCCGTTTGGCGTTGGTCGAACAACTTTTTCTAACGTCTGTCATTGTACTGGCTTTAGCAAAGACAGATACAGCCATCATCACTGCTTCGGGATATGTTTTGCGCAAAACGACCCGTCCTAAAAGCAGTAGCGGTAAAAAAGAACCCGTTCTCGTCACTGCACCGCTCAATTTTAATGTTGTCCGCGTGGACAATAAACCGGGCTTTCTCTATTTGTCTTGGACTGGCGTCAAAGGTGCCCGCATTTATGGCATTTTCAAACGCTTAATTGGTACCATCGAATGGATAAACGGCAGTCAAACCAGCCATAAATTCATCGAGTTGTCAGGTTTTGAACCCGGTTCTGTTTGGGAGTTTTGTGTCTGTACTTACGGAGCAGGCGAGCTTAAAAGCGAATTAACTCCTACCTTTGGTATTTTGGTTAAATGAGTTTTTTTAAGTATGAATTATGAGGTATGAATTATGAGGTATGCTAAAACGGCATAATTCATACCTCTTACTCCTCAACCTACAATGACAAAGTGAGTACAAATTCTTCACCTTGCTCTTCTAAGTTCAAGGTTTTATTGTTTTTGATAGCCGTTTGATAGACCATCGGAATACCACGACCCAATTTATCAATATACCGCAAGTTTTCCATAAATTTTAGTAAAACGGGATTGGGCGCATAAGACACGCCACTTTTCATCTTTTCAATCGTCACAGTATTGGGTAATCGTCCTGGACTTCTGACCTCTAATCGGTCATCAAATAGAAATATCCGAATGCGACTGCCGCTGATGGCATAGTTGCGGTGTAAACAGGCATTGACAATAATTTCTCTAAAAACTTTATCGGGATATAAAAAATGTGTATCTACTGTCTTAGCACCTTGAATGACTGAGGGGTGGCGAATATTGTTTTTGAGAATAGCTAAACCTGTATCAATTTGATAATCTAAAGTTCCTTCAATCACTTGTTTATCTATGAGCGTATCGCTAACGTTATTCCCCGCGAAATGGGCATAAGAGATGGACGCATTATGTAAATATTTTTGTGGATTGATGCCGAACACTAAAAGTCCCGCTACTGTAATTTCACCATCAGAAGTCATTAAATCCGTATTGACCAACAACCTTTCTTTATCTGATTCATTTGAAAAATCTACATTGTATTGGCTGAAAAATTGGTCTAATTTAGCCCAATTCAAATCTGTAATAGTCGTTTTGGGAACACCTGTTGCGTCAAAATGAAAAACACCT
>JANMJN010000807.1:0-1624 GCA_031371355.1 Saprospiraceae bacterium | reverse complement strand
AATAATATGGATTGGAAATCGTCTTGTGTTCCTTTTTTGTAAATTTCAATAGTTCCATTTTGATTGATGCCCTCTTTTCGTCGTGGTCTTGCTGCAAATTGGGTAATTGTTCTGCTCGTGGCTTCGCCAAAAAGAGCAACCGAAGCAACATCAACATTTAGGCTTATCCCGGCTGCAAAAATGTTTGTACCCAAGATAAGACGGTTTGCATCGGGTAAGGCTTCGTCATTTTTTAGGGCATTATAAGTAGGGCTTTCGATGTTGTAACAAGGTTTTCTACTGCTCAAAATTGTTGCAGTAGCTTCACCATGTCTATCATTCACTTTTTCTGCTGCTGTCTCCAATAATTTTACATCATTCAATAAAATGATGTGCTTTGAATGGTCATTTGCGGCATTTTCGGCATGGTGACATAACACCGTAGCACGGTCTGAATTATACATTTTAACTGTTGCTGTTTTCTTTTGGTCTTTGACTAATTGGACATTTAACAGTGTATAATTTAATGAATCTCGTATATTATCGGGTATTTTATGAGAAAGTTGACGACCTATACATAGTTCATAGAAAGGTGTTGCAGACATCGCCAAAACCCGTTTAGCTTGTTCTAATATACGAAATGCTTTATCGCATACGTCATTCCTAAAAGATACATCTTCAAACAGCAAGTGAAGTTCATCACAAACAACTAACGAATAATTGACTAAATTTTTTACTTTTGGTAAGCTGTCAATGGTGCAAATGATAACTTTTGAATGTGCTGCGGCTTCTATATCATTGACATCAGCTTTGCCATCTATGATTATAGGCTTATGAGAGGTGTATTTTATAAAATCAGCCTGTATTTGTTCGGCTAATAACAAACGTGGTACAACAAAAATGATATGCTCTATTTCTGCTTGTTTAAAAAAATAGGAGTCTTTTGATAATTCAATAACGGCTCGCGTTTTACCTGTGTCCGTCGGAGATTTCATCAAAAGTCTATCGTATCGCAAAACGTATTTCTTGAATTGTTCCAGTTTGGGAGTTGTTTCAGAAATATACTTTTCAATATCGAGGTTCAGAACATTATGTAAATCGTAGCCAATTCTTTTTTCACTTTCAGAAATGACTTTTTTGGTATTTGCACCAATTTCAACCGCCTGTAAAAGCTTTGGAAGTCCATGCTTTTGATACACTTCACATACGTCTTTACAGTCGTTCAAATCATAATCTGATAAATCAATGTATGGCAGTTCATATTTAACTGCGTTACGCACCATAATTTTTTTGCCTGTATCGTCTGTATCGAGTAGGCAAACAATAGTTTTAAACTGTGTTTTTAGGTAATTTAAGTAAGATTCATCACAAAACGCCTTCTCACCACCAAATGTTAAAGCGCAAAATCCAAAAGCCTGTAAGTTGGCATTGATGCAGTTTGTATCATCTTCACCCGCCGCCAAGATTAGAGTATAGTCTTTTTGTTGTCCACTTTGGGGTAAATTGTTTAATCCGTGAACATAGTTGCCTGTACTTTGATAATGAAGTACCTTGAACCTTTTGTCTTTGGTTGTCGGGTTTTTGATTTTAATATTGGACTGCCATCCACTACCTGCGTACAGATAAGCGAAGTCCAATGGATGGT
>JANMJN010000734.1:0-13140 GCA_031371355.1 Saprospiraceae bacterium | reverse complement strand
TCCTTATAATTTCATAAAAAACCGCATCCAAAGTGCCGCTGACATCGCGAGCCAAAATATGAAAAATGCAACCATCACAGACCCCACTAAATTGGTGCATGTACAAGGTGATGCGGCATTCGCAGACTATTCTATCAGCGTTGGCTATACTTACAGAATTGGCAAACGTGTGAAAGCATTGAAAGTACCCGCTTTCAAAAATGCTCATTAATACGCCATAAATAGGGTGATTTTAAATCAAATCACCCTATTTTAAATGATTTTAATGGCATAATTTGTGCAGATCTTGATTTTTGTCCTCTGTTTTTTAGAGAAGTAATTTTTTTTTAATAATATTTAAACGTAACTAAGATGAATCAATCTAAACGAAATCTCAAATGGTTGTCTTTGATAACCATCTTCATATTGTTCACCGTTTCGTGTGGTCAAGACAACAACGCGGATACAATCATTACACAAAAACTTGTCAAAGAGTACGACAGCAAAGTGCCCCAGCAATGGAACGATTTGTTCCTTCAAATCGAGCGTTATGCTGCTGTCTATCGCCCTTGCCCTGCGGCACGTATGTTGGGTTATGTCGGTTTGGCATTGTACGAAGCTAATGTATCCGGAATGCCTGATTATCAATCAATTGCACCAAGATACACTGGCTTAATTATTCCTCAAGTGGAACTGGGAGAACAGTACGATTGGAATATTATTTCAAATACTGTTTATGCAACGATGTACAAAAAGTTTTTCGCAAAAGTTCAGGTAAGCGATCTCTTCAAAATAGCGACCTTGGAAAGCTCTATCAATGCTGAAGCGATTAACAAAGTGAGTAATGATGTCTTTGTGCGCTCAAAAGAGTATGGTCAGAAAGTCGCCGAAGTCGTTTGGAATTATTCGACAACAGATATTGAGGGGCATGACAAATACCTCGACCCACGTCCAACAAATTATACGCCTCCAACAGGAGCTGGCAAATGGAAACCAACGCCTCCTGGTAATCAAGCAGCTATGTTCCCTTATTGGGGTAAAGTGCGCACCTTTGCTATCAAAGAAGAGGAGAAGTTGGCACGCCCACCTTTACCTTATTCAGAAGATAAAACATCGTCTTATTATACTCAAGCACTCGAAGTCTATTCAACGACAACGCCACAAACTTATGAAAATCAATGGATTGGCGAATTTTGGAGCGATGATGTTTTAGGGTTTACTTTTAGCCCGCCTTCACGTTGGATAGCTATCACCAATGAAGTTTTAGTACAAGAAAAATCGAGTCTTGAAACAGCCATAATGGCAGCCGTCAAAGTTGGTTTGTCGCTCAATGACGCTTCTGTGGCTTGTTGGAACTCTAAATTTGTCTATAATATCGAGCGTCCAGTAACCTATATCAATAAATTTATCAATCCGAATTGGAATGTTTTAAGTTTAACAAGTACCGGTTTCTTAAGTTCAACGCCTTCTTTCCCAGCATATCCAAGCGGTCATTCGACATTTGGAGCGGCAGCAGCAGAGGCTTTAACTTCTGTTTTCGGCTATTCCATCCCTTTGACCGACCGTTGCCATGAAGGACGTACTGACTTCAATGGCAAATCCCGTTCTTTCAATTCATTTTACGAAATGTCCGAAGAAAATGCTTATTCCCGTATTCCACTTGGCGTTCATTGGCGAATGGACTGCTCTGAAGGTTTGCGCATGGGCTATCAAGTGGGTCGGCGCGTGAATGCTTTGCCATTCAAAAAATAATAAAAATACTGAGGGGGATGTTTTCATCCTCCTCAACTTGGGAATAATTTTCTATTCGCAAAAAATAACAAACAATGAAACAAATATTAGCTTTTACTCTCGCTTATTCATTCTTTTTGAGTAGTACTTTTAATGCCTCTGCGCAATCTCCTACCGACGGTTTGATGATGCCCAAAGGCAGTTTGTGTAATCTTGTTTCCTACTCAAGCAGCAGTTGGAAAAACTATTGGGAAGGCGAAAAAAAACGCAGCAACACCAATCTCGGCACTTTCACAATGCAAAATGTGATGTACATGGGTGCATTAGGCTTGACAGATAAGTTGAACGTCATGGTCGGTTTGCCTTACGTTAAGACTTCGGCAAGTGCCAGTTATCTATCTGGACAAAGTGGTTTGCAAGATTTGTCAGCATGGTTGAAATATCGACTTATCGAAAAACAAGGCAACTTTGGCGAGATTAAGTTATTCACAACCCTCGGCGGTTCCATTCCAACAACAAATTATGTGGCTGATTTTTTACCCTTTAGCATTGGTCTGCATACCAAAACAGCATCGGGACGGCTCATTCTGAACTTTTCAAAAAGCGGTTTTTATCTCACGGCACAAGGCGGCGTAACGCTTAGGAGTAAAGTGAAAATAGATCGCAACTCATTCATCTTCAATAATAAACTTTATGAAGGAAACGAGATGCCTGTACCCAATACTGCAGATGGCAGCTTAATATTGGGCTATTTGAGCACCCGTTTCCAAACAGCCGTTTCACTTGACCGCTTCGGTTGCTTGTCGGGCGACGATATTCGCTACAATGACGCACCGATTTTGACCAATAAAATGGCATCAACAAGCGTGAATTGGTTTGGCAGAATCAATTTAGGACACCTGTCGCTCATTGTCAATGCAGGAAAAGTCTTGAAAGGTCGCAATGTCGGCGAATCAACGAGTTTTGGCGGCAGCATACTCTATTGGTTCCAAATTTTTGATAAAAATAAAACAACTACTAACTAATGCAATAGATTTACTAAATCTAAAAATTTAGTCAATCTATTGCACTATAAAAAAAACACTTTTAATATCAAAATTTTAATCTAAAATGAAAAAATTTCAGGTATTATATATCAAAATCGTATTCATTGCTTTGTATTTTATCGCTTTCAACGCTTGCGACAAAACAATTGACAGTACAGAATTAGACGCTTATACCCCCCTCAGTATAGACGAGAATGGCGGCACTTGGAAGCCCATTCTTGTAACAAGTGGTACAGATATTTCCGTTGCAGCACCAACTCCGACAACTTCAACTGAATATCAAGCAGAATTAGCTGCCTTGAAAACAGCCGTCAGTGGTGCAACTGGAGACCAAAAAACAGCAGTCAAATACTGGAGTATAGGCGGTACTATTCGTTGGAATGAAATTGCTCGTGACTTAGCAGCGCAGTACAATATTCCACCGAATTACAACGCCGACGGCACTTATCCTACACCTGATGCCAACAATCCTTTAGCATACCCACGTTTCCCATTTTGCAATCCACCGTATGCGTCACGGGCATTTGCCTTGTTGAGCGTTGCACAATACGATGCTTTGGTCGCTACTTGGAAATATAAAAGCCAGTACAAACGCACCGCACCTTATAAAACAGATGCGAGCATCACTCCCTCAGTACCGAAGTCAGATTTGCCTTCTTATCCGTCCGAAGATGCCGTTATTGCTGCCGCTTCGCGCGAAGTGTTGAAGTTTTTATTCCCTGGCGAAGTACCTCTGCTTGAAGCGAAAGCGACGGAGCATAAAAACAGCCGCCTTTGGTCAGGTGCAAATGTGCAAAGCGATATTGATGCAGGTGAAGCCTTAGGAAAAGCCGTTGCTGCCAAAATCATTGCTTACGCCAAAACTGACAATATGGGTAAAGCAAACGCCCAAACTGATCTACCAAAACTACGTGAGGATGCTACCAAACGCGGTATGACCAGACAATGGACAAGCCTCGAGATTCCAGTGCGTCCACCGATGCTGCCTTTCTTCGGCAATGTCAAAACGTGGAACTTCGATAGTGCCACCAAAGTAGCGATTCGCCCCGCCGCTCCGCCTACTGTGGGCAGTGCCGATTTTACAAAAGCCTTAGACGAATTGCGCTCAATCGCTAAAAATCGCAGCCGCGAACAATTCCGCATCGCTTCCTTTTGGGCTGATGGACCTGGTACTTACACGCCCCCAGGACATTGGAACAGAACGGCGACCGAGTTGATTTATAAAAACAAATTCAGCGAAATCCGCGCCGCACGCACCCTTGCGTTGGTCAATACCGCTATTGAAGACGCTGGTGTAGCCTGCTGGGATGTTAAATACTATTATTTGGTGCCACGTCCAACCGAAGTTGACCCAAGTGTAACGACATCCACAGGTATTCCCAATTTCCCCGCTTTCACATCAGGGCACTCGACATTTTCGGCAGCAGGGGCAACGGTTTTAAGTTATGTGTTCCCATCGGAAGCGACAAGCCTGAATGCACTCGCTAAGGAAGCATCTGAATCCCGCATTTATGGCTGCATTCACTATCGTTTCGATTGCGAAATTGGTTTGCAACATGGTCAAAAAATAGGTAACTACGCTGTTAACAGAGGGAAAGCAGATGGTTCGGGGCTGTAAGTAGTTTCGATAGCTTTATTACAGTTTTTCTGCTATAATTTACTGCAAGATTTCAAAATCTGTCCAGAAGTATTGAAAAACAGCCTAACAAATAAAGCCCCTCAGTATGGAGGGTATTTTTACAAAAAAACCTTAGAAAAGATAAACGGAAAAGATTAAAGAGTTTAATTTTTAGACATTCTTGTATAATAGGTAACGGTGGACGGCTTTTGAGTCGTCCACCGTTTTTTTAAATCAAAAAGCACGTTTTTACTGAGGGGGGTAAAAACGTGCTTTTTGATTTATCAGAAAATCATTATTTACTGAAATTTTTCTGCAATGGCTACCGCCAATTCAGCCATTTCTTCTGCCGACATCGGAAAATGGTTTTTAAAACTGAAATCAGACATCTGATTGGTTGGTATCAAATGTAGATGCGTATGTGGTACTTCCAAACCGACAACGGCTATGGACACCCTTAAACAAGGGACAACAGCTTCAATCGCCTTGGCAACCCGTTTTGAAAAAGGCATAATCGCTGCAAGAGTCGCGTCGTCTTGGTCAAAAATATAATCAATTTCAGCTTTGGACACCACGAGCGTATGCCCTTTGACCATTGGGTGTATGTCCAAAAACGCTATAAAGTCGGCATTTTCAGCAACTTTGTAGCAAGGAATTTCACCATTGATGATACGTGTGAATATTGTAGGCATTGAAGAAATTTTAAAATCTTAGAATTTCAAGAACAAAGACGATAAGATTCTGATATAATCGTATCGTCTTTGTTCTTAAAGTTTCAAAATCACAATTTATAAAATACTGATTTTAACTACTTTAAACTCAATATTCCCATTGGGTGTAGAGACATAAGCCATATCGCCGACTTCTTTGCCGAGCAACCCTTGACCAACAGGTGAATTCACAGAAATCTTACCTGATTTAAGATCTGCTTCAGATTCAGGCACAAGTTTATACGTCACCTGTTTTTTCAATTTGACGTTTTCAATGGTCACTGTCGAAAGGACACTGACTTTGGAATCGTCGAGTTGACTTTCGTCAATGATGCGGGCATTGCCCAATTTGCCTTCCAAATCAGCAATTTTAGCTTCGAGTAAGCCTTGCGCGTCTTTCGCGGCATCATATTCTGCATTTTCCGACAAGTCCCCTTTTTCACGGGCTTCAGCGATGGCAGCGGCTGCTTCTTTACGTCCGACTGAACGCAGAACGTCAACATCCGCTTTCATTTTTTCGTATCCTGCTTGTGTCAATAAAGTGTATTGAGCCATGTCTTTTGAGTTTTATCTAAACAAATGCGTTTAGTTTTTTAAGAAAAAAATTTACAAACAGCTTAAACATCAAGCTGTCCGAGTGGATTTACCCCCCTCAGTAATCTATCTATTTTTGTATGAAATAAAGAAAAAAAATGGGAAGATACACGAAAAAACGAGAAGGCTTCAATCCTTGTTAGGAGAAACCTTCTCGTTTGTGTTGTGCAAAGGTAAATTACTTTTTTTTAAAAAAGCAAATTTTTATTGGTTATTCGTCATTGGGGATTAGTTATTGGGTATCTATTAAACCAATAACAAATAATCAATTTATAAATTTATCCGTACAGCAATATTATGCGTACCATTCCAAGTGCGGGTATGCAAAAAACCATAATCAATCGAAATGGCTTGGTCACTGCCTTTGCCCATAGGTACGTTGAAAGACAAACCTGCGGCGACACCTGTGTAAACGGACTTACTGACATCAGCAGCCGTTGTGCCGATTTCGTATTTATACCCCCCCCTCAGTACAAGGAGGTTGCCAATGCCTAATTCGAGACCACCACCCACTTCATCGCGTGAAAAAGCATTTGATGTGAAGTTGAACAAACCTGTCAATTTCACATTATCATCGGGCAGAATGTCGAATGCTGCCCCTATATTAAGTTGCGAAGGCAATTCAAAATTGGCGGCTTTCTTCTCATAGGTGAGTGGATAAGACTGTGTGCCATCGGGGTTTGTTGTTGAAAAATTGAGCCCTTGACCGCCAAAGTGCATAGGTGACCCAATGTTGCGCAAGGAAATCCCAAATTTAAAACGGTCTGGATAGGTCGGTGAACCTGTCATGTATTGAACCCCTGCATCAATGGAAAAGCCAAAAGCAGAAACATCTGCTAAGGACTCATTAATGAGGCGGACGGTCATACCAACCGACACTTTTTTCTCGAACCAATGTGAGTAAGAGACAGCAAGGTTAAAAAACGTTGGAGAAAAAGTTGCACCTGTGCCTTCGGGCAAACCGGTGGTCGTAACAGGAATTTTTCCAAAGCTTAAAGCATTTATACTGACGCCTAAAGCACCACTTTCGCCCATTTTTTTAGCCAAACCAAGGGCATTAAGGGCTAAACCTGTGCCTTGCAAATAAATCGAATGACCCAAGCCAACTTCCAAGTTGTTGATACGCGACAAGCCTGCAATATTTAAATTCATAGACTCAATACCAGTCACCATCGAGGTATTCATGGCGTGCAAACCGACTGTACGCGCCCATGGGTTGAGCAAAAGTTCATACGCACCTGCCTCCCCTTGACGGTCGGGGTTGCCACCAAAAGTCGTTGTGGCAATAATGAGCGTAATGAGGAGCGATATATGTTTTTTCATATTTTTTGATTTGAGTGTAAAGTGGCATGCAGATTTAGAAAACTTAAAAAATTGTCTAAATCTGCACCCCTCAGTATTTTATGATTCTAAACATTTTGAAACCATGGACAACTACAACCGCGATGGGTCAAATTGCCTGTTAATGGCAAAGAACTTCAAGGTGCGTTCGCCTAAGCCTTCTGCCGAAATATGGATAAGGTAAACACCAGAAGCCACTGGGATGCCTTTATCGTTTTTCATATCCCATTCAACATCGGGTGCAAATTGTTGATAACAAACCCCAGAGTTGCGTGCGGGGTTTGTCAATGTTGCTTTTTCATCGCGGCGGAACTGACGTATGAATCTACCGTCGAGTGTGTAAACTGTTATAAGCGACTTAGGAGGCAAATTGGTGATTTTCACCGTCGTTGACAACTCATTGATTTCGTAAGCCGAATAGCCATAGTAAGGGTTCGGAACGATGTTAATCATATTGAGCGAGGAATCAACTTGTAATGTGTTTGCCAATGCCGTAGGCGCTTTGCTATCCAATTTGAATTGATACACTGGATGATTGCCGTTTGTGCCTTTACCTTTTAATGGGTTGTAAGGATTGTTGACACGTAGTTTAACGGTCACATCATTCGGAATCAAACCATCTTTATAGGAAAGAAATTTCTGCCCTTGATTTGCGGCAATCATGCCTGCCCAAGTGATTTTTGCTAAAGGTGATATTTTGCGGAATTCACTGCCACCATTCAAACCGTCGCGTATTGACGCACAGTTGTCATAAGGTGTATTGGTCACATAAACCATGTGCTGACCACCCATGAAAGCATTATATGCAAAAGTCGCCGGTGATTGCGATGCAGAAGGGACATTTAAGAAGTATTGGTCACTTGGATTAAAAATCATATCTCGATTGATCCCCTTTGAGTTGGCGTTATATACGCCAATAGAAGGGTCAAAAGTGGAGTTTTCGCCAAAGAAAATGTTTAGGCGTTGCCCAGTTTCAACATCAATCGCATAACCTGGGAACCAGCCCATGCCTTTTGTCAAACCTGTTGCTTGCTCGTCTGCCAATACTTGCCCAACTGCTTTGTTCGGGTCAGCGGCATCTGCATCCTTTCCTACTGAGGGGGAGCCTCGGAGGTCAAAATTTTTGACGTTCCCAACCGTTGGCAAGTTCACGCCCGTTCTAAACGAGGGGTCGTAGTAATAAGGTCCAGCTGTTTCAACAACGATACAACGACTCCATTTCGTTTTGTCGTTTGTGAATACAATATCTACGTTATTCAAACGAGCAAAACCATTGGCACGAGCATTAGAGTTGTTGGGTCGTTGCCAAGCGGGTGTCACAAAGGGTTGATTTTCAGGCAAATCACTGCGATAATCGCAGAGTGCATAAGGAACAAAAGCATAGTTCGCTATTTTTGCTAAACTCTGATTCGGGTCAAGCAAAAAATCAACTTCAAGTGTTGCTGTCTTAATATAGTTAAACATATTCAGTCCTTGAACAAATGGCAAGTCATCTGGAATGCCTGTTAACCAATTCAGTCCTGCATTTTTATATTTTATTTCAGAACCGACTGCGCCATTCGTTTTATCAGTAGTCACTGCCGAACCAGGTTCAGCTACTTGACGAACGGAGACCGAAAAGCCGTATTTTGCCACAATCTGTTCATTCAGTTTAGCAATACTTCTTTCAGAAAAGACAACAGCCGTTTCTCCTTCGCGGCGTAGTTCCCAACGCGCTGTATCATCTACAACATTGTCTGTCAAGTCTTTATCCTTAATTTGCAGTGTATATGTGCCATCAACGATTTCTAATGGACTGACAACTTTGATATCTATGGGTGCACGACCCGCTTTATAGGTTATCGCACCGTCCGTAGCGGATCCTTTTGCCAAAATATCAGAAAGAGTCGTCTCTGAAATGTCCAAGAAATTGCCACCACTACCCACACCGTCTATGCGTGTTACGACAGCCCCTTCACCATATTGAGTAGCCAATTTGATGTCAACAATAGGTCGAGGTAGGACGACATAAGCCTTGTTACCTCTGTTTTTATCACCAATATTCCGACGACCGACGACATACGGATCGCGTTGCCCGACATTAGCTAAACCATCGAATTTAGCATAGTTGTTATAAGCATAAGCAATGGCGATAAAATAATATTTCTTATGATTGATTAATTTTTTATCGTCACCCTTCGCAAATTTGTCTTCTTTGATACTGAATGTATGTCGAATGCCTTTGTTATCGCCATCAACCTTCAAAACGGGTGTATTGATAGTCCGACCTGAGAAATTCGGGTCAGGCTGTTGCGACCAATTGAAAATTTTGGATATATCATCTTGAATATCAACTTGTGCGACCAAGCGCGATTTATCAGGGTTATCTAAATCAGCAACACCTACATCACCGTCATGCAACTGATACAATTTATAGCCTTGGAAAAGGTAGTTTGTATCTTTATTGCCTTGACGTGGGATACGCAAACCCGCTTCTTTGTATAACTCACCCGCATTATTCGATTGTGGAAAAGGTGCGTTTGTAAGCACCGCTATGATTTCGCGATCCAGCTCAACAAAACACATGTCTGGCGCATCGGGTCCATCAAAAATTTTGAAACATGCATCAAACAGAGCCTGTGCAATATCATCAGCCTCTTGTAATTTGCGCAAATCAGGCGCAGGATGTGGAATGTCTGGCACCCATGGCACCCCAATAATCAACTCATTGACTGCACCCGGCTTCAATTTGAGTGGACCTGATGCCTGTATTGTCCGACGGTCACCGCAAGGTTGATTAGCAGTTGCCATAGACCAACCTGCAGGGTTGTTGGGTGCATCGACATAAGCGTATTTCAAACGCCTCGTTGTTGCATTCGGATTATAACCACTGCCACCAAAAGTATAGGGCGTTCCATCTCGCCAAAAACCTGTTAAATAGTTGTAATATTCATTAGCGGAACTCGGGTCAGTCGTACCGCCTTGTGCAGGACAGCCTGACGTCGTACCATTCAGATAATAGGTGAACGAAGACATCCCCAACTCTTTTCCAAACTCATTATTAGGACCACGGAAATAATCCACGCCAATCATCGGTATTTTGTCGCAATATGTATTGGTTCCCCCTTGACACACACAGCCAGAACCGGCTGTACCATCTTGAGCATCTTGATTATAGACATACATCAAACTCCGCGTTGTATCACAACCAATATAATCATCATCGCTACAGCCTAAGTCGGGGTCAACCCACATAGCAAAGTACATAGAGTCAATATCCGTTTTAGCTCGATTGATGAGTTTATACCTTTGAAAAGTCATGTCATTTAACTCATCATTCGTCTGGTAGTTGAAAGCCTGTACTTGTACTTCCATCTGAATCGGCAAAGAGCGCAAGGAGTTTGTATGCACATTACCGTTGTCATTGTACACCCAAAAGACCATTTCATCGGGAAAAACATCAATATCACAGCCTTTGATGTCTATCGTTGGATAATCACCTTTGGTTGGGTCATAGTTCAAATCCTGATCTTCATCGTGAAACTTACCCAAACCTGCTTTTGTGCGTGGCAACGTAAAACGATGAATTTCAAAGAAATAGGGATTCCCATTAGCTGGCCAGCCTTTGACACTTTCAGGAATCAAACCCGGGTCAATCACGGGATTATTTGGGTCTTTTAGCTTAGCTGCGCGGAAAAGTCGGATAGCAGAGTCAATTTCTGTCCGATAAACAATAAAGTGCTTATCCCAATTGTCACAAACGGCTTTGCTTGTTTGACCATTTTCGTTGAGCGGTCCAGGCCAGAAGTCCGTTTGAGGCGGATTGCCTTGACGATATGTTTGTGCAGCTACCTTTAGGTTGCCAGAAGGGTCTTTACCACCTAACCACACTGCTCCTGCAAAAATGGAAGAAACCGCTTTTGCGCCCGTACCAGGTTGAACTTTTGGAACGACATAACCAGGGTTTGTCAAGTCCCACCACACATCACCACTTGATAAAAGCGTGGCACGGACATTATTGAGCTGCATATCATATCGCGATTTACCCGGAATACAGTCTGAGCGATTAGCAACTACTGAGGGGTCAGTTTGCGCACCTTTTACCAAGGTACCTGGATAGCGCGCCTGAGCTATACCGATAACGCCTAATGCGAGCAAGCTCATAAAAAGACGTAAAGAATGACGTCCAAAGCGTAAACGATTCATTTGCATTATATTATATTTTTTAAATTCTTTAATAACATATTTCTCGTGAATTAAGATTTAAACTTGTCTAGATCCTATCAATCTTTAAAATCAAATAAATCCTAATTCAAAATATCAAAACATAAACGTCGCCCCCAAATACATACGACGTGGGAAGAAATAATTACCTGGGTTCAATTCTCGAATCATATAAGAAAACTTATAGGCTTCCAAATCACCAGGTCGAGAATTGGCAATCCCTTCCAAAGTGCTTATCCCAAGTGGAGAGCTTAAATAACCGTCATCATCTGGCGAACCTGATGCCCGATAGACACCTCTAATATTGCGCGTGTCGAGCAAGTTTTGAACGCGGAAATAGGCGTTTATACTGAGGGGGTGCTTGGCATCTTTCGAAATGGTAAACGTCTTGTCAATACGCATATCAACATTATACGTCCACGGCAAACGGGCACCATTGATAAGCCCATCAATATTGGCTCCACCAAAGGGTTGTGAAATAGCTTGTTTTGTATAAGGACGGCCTGAAACCGTGACCAATTGAAGGTTAATCCCTGCATTCCTAAAGATTTCCTTACCAAAAAGCATGGGTCCTGTATATTTATTTTCGTCAAAACGATAGTCTGCCGTAAAGGTAAAACGGTGACGCTCATCGAAACTGAGGGGCGACAATACACGAATATTACCTCGACGGTTCAAGCCACTTTGTGAAGCAGGGTCAGAACCTGTACCGTCCGCAAATTGCAATGTGTAGTTAAATTGTCCTGAAAAATGACGTGTTTGACGCAAATCGTATTGAAATGTAAAACCTTTAACCGTCCCAAAATCGAGGTTGCCATAAGTGACATACTCCGTTAGGTTGGTTGGTCCTGCCAAAAAGCGATAATAGCGTTGTTGAATCATGTCTCGCATTTCCTTGTAGTAGGCAGCGATTTTGATACCTGAAGTCGGGGTCAACTCTTGTTGGAAACCGACTTCGTAATCAATCGTTTTTTCAGGCTTGAGGTCTGGATTGTTTTTTGTGCCCGTCCTTTCGTCAAAGTAAAAATAATCCAAAGCCGTCATAGCTGTATTTGATGCTGGACGAGCCGTTAAGATATCGTAGTGTGCAAAGAAATTCGCCTTCTCCCCGATAGGGAAAGAGAACGCCAAACGCGGCATGAAGTTCGTCTGCGGCTTATAGTCGGTAAACGAAATATTGGGATCATAACCTAATTGAGTTATTGTCGGGAAAGTATCCGTAACATATTTGGCATGAACCTGAGCGTTTTCACCAAAAAGGCTTACGGGGTCTATCGGCTGCCCACCCGGTGTGTACCATTGGTCACCTTTGCGATAACCCTTAATCGTTGATTCACTATAACGGGCGTTCGTTTTGCCATACGTGCTTTCTGTCAAATAGACTTGGTAATCGTCACCAACGCTCTCTGGCTTCGCAATCGTTTTACCTGGATTATTCTTTTGTAACATCGCATAATAATCCTTTGCCGTCATCATGTCATATAAGGAATAAGGGTCTTTCAACACCTTATTATTAGCATCATAACGGTCAACCCGCACACCCAAACTGAAAATCACGTCTTTATATCGAAATTTGTCTTGAATATACCCCGCAATATAAAGCGGCTGAAGCGGCGCAACAGGAAAGGTACGCGCTCCCGAGGCATCTTTAGCGGTGAAAAAGTCATTGAATGTGTATTGATTTGTCGAAATTTGATTGCCCAAATAGTCATAACCATAGTAGCCCAACAAGGCTTGGTCATTCAGCTCACGCGCTGTAAACATACTGAGGGATAGCTGATCGGGTGTCAAATTATTGACATTGCCAAATGATAGATAGGGTTGCTTTGTTTGATTTCTAAGATTTTTGTAAAAACCCAAATCCGTTTTATCCTTAATTGCCGTATTTTCAGCAGGCGCATACAACTTAACTTTTTGA
>JANMJN010000678.1:0-2863 GCA_031371355.1 Saprospiraceae bacterium | reverse complement strand
ATAAACTTTCTCGGTACTCACACCATTTACTTTGTTTTCTGTCGGGTCAAGGTTGAACCAGTTATCGGGTGCTTTAGTTTGTGCGTCAATTGATGAACTAAAAACGAGGACAATCCCCGCAAACAATAAATTCTTTAATCTCATTTTAACTATGATTTTTTTATATTGAAAAGTGATATGATATTTTGGTTTGAATATTTGCGCCAAAATTACCATTTTAACGCAAAAACCAAACCCATTATTTATTAAAGGTTGGACGAAGGCTCCTCTTTTTTGAAATATAGCCAGATTTAACGATAAAATAACGGACAATAGGTTGCAATAGGTTCAATAAAAACGTATCAGACCAAAAATGATATAAAAAAAGCAAAAATTATAAAAAAAATTGAGCCTTAGTCAAATTTGGAATCGTTTTTGATGAATATGAAAAAACTGAATCTAAATCATATTTGCATTTATTTTTAATAAAAAACTCAAAGCATGAGAAAACTGATTACACTCACTTTTATTCTTCAATTTTCACTTCATTCGAATGCACAATATTTTGAAGCAGGTCTAACTGCTGGTGGCACAAGTTATATAGGCGACCTTCAACCAGATAAACCAGACACACGTTCTTTTGGCAAATCTGGTGGCGCATTTATTCGTTGGAACTACTCTCCCATTTTTGCAGTTAAAGGTTCGGCGTTGTATGCCAGTTTCACTGCTTCGGACAAATATGCTTCTGGTTCTCGTAGAAGTCGTAATTTAGAAGCAATTACCACCATTTATGAAATTGCTGCTACAGGCGAAGTCAATCTTACAAAATTTGACATTTTGGACGGACATATTACATCTCCGTATCTGTTTGCTGGTGTTGCTGGTCTATATTTCAATCCACAAGCCAAAACAGGTAATGGAATTGTTGATTTACAGCCGTTGGGTACTGAGGGGCAGTTTCTGGAAGGAGGTAAGCCTTATAGTCGTTTTGCCCTCGCTATCCCAGCAGGTATTGGATTTAAATTGTCTGCAACAAAGCGTATTAATCTGGGTTTTGAACTCGGCTTACGCTATGCTTTCACAGATTACCTTGACGATGTAAGTGGCAATTATCCAAACTTGGAAGAATTAGCAAAACAGAGCGAAGTTGCAGCAGCACTTTCTTACCGTATGCCTGCATATTTTAATCAAAAACTTGAAAATCCACAAGGGCAGCCCAGAGGGAATAAAAACAAACATGACTTATATTATTATGGTGGCGTAACGATATCGTACAACTTAGCATCAAAAGAAAAAATGGAGTTTAATAAAGAATATAAAGCATTTTTTAAAGCTCAATAATTATTATTTAAGATTATATGAAAAAGTATTATGTTGATTAAAAGGTGTTGTCTGTATTCGGGCAACACCTTTTTTTTCAAGAAAACCAAAGTACATTTTTTGTCAAAACAAATAAAAGTGTCATTATTGCACAGTCATTTTAGGAAATGATGTATGATAAATGATGTATGATGAATTATTCATATATTGATTTACAATGCTTTATAATACAAAATAGTCTATTATATTACACTCATTAAGCATTTTACTAAAAATCAAAATACCTCAATTTATCAAACCATTGTATTATTCTCCATTCACCATTACTATATTCACCATTACTATGCCTCTTAATATCTTAAAAAAACTACTTACGCAAAACCGCAATATTGGGCAAGTCATCGGTGCCGCCATTGGTGCATTTATTGGTTTGACACTCCTCTTGTTTTCGCTACAAACATGGTTTGATTTGCATAAAATACTGAGGGGGTCATCAGAAGGCGATAACTATGTCATTCTCAACAAACCTGTCAGCTTGGCTAATACGATTTTCGGCAAATCTGTTTTCAAACCAGAAGAGTTAAAAGATATTGGTAATCAACCTTTTACAAAATCAATTGTGCCTTTCACCGCTAATCGCTTCAAAGTCAGTGCGTCAAGTAGTGCCATTAATTTATATACAGAACTCTTTTTCGAATCTGTGCCACCTGAACATCTTGACATTCAAGACCCCGATTTTCGTTGGCATGAAGGGCAAACAGAAGTGCCCATTATCATGTCCAAAGACTATTTGGCACTCTATAACTTTGGCTTTGCCATCAGTCAAGGCTTACCGCAATTTACGCCTTCGACCATTCGAAAAGTAAATTTTGACATCAATATTCGAGGAAAAGGTGCTGAAAAAACATTTACAGGTCGCATTATTGGCTTTAGTAATCGTATCAATTCTATACTTGTTCCTGAAAGCTTTATGGCTTTCGCTAATATTCAATACGGTGAACAACCCGATTACGGCGCAAGCCGCGTCCTACTAAAAGTAGCCAATCCTTACGATAAAACGTTAAGCAATTACCTCAACGAACATGGCTACGAACTGAGTACGGGCAGGCTCATTGGCGGCAAACTCGGCTCGATTCTGAACGCAACTATTGTCGCTCTTGCCATCATCGGCATCTTACTTATGCTATTATCAACACTTGTGTTTGTACTTAATTATCAACTAATTATCTCAAAATCTGCCGCAGATATCACCCTTTTGCGTCAAATCGGTTATCGCCCAAGCGATATTGCTCGCATACTGAGGGGGTCTCTTTTACGGCTTTTGAGTGGCATTTTTGTTACTGTAATTGGTGTGTTAACTTTCACACGTATTGGTGTCGTAAACTGGTTAGAAAAACAGGATTTTTCAGTCACCAAAGGATATGATTCTCCTGTTATATGGGTTGGCATGACGTTGAGGGCAACTATCATTATCATCCCTAGCTTGAATATCAACAGGCAGGTTGTGCTTAAATAAAAAGCATCAAACATTGAAAAAAAGACTTTAAGGGCACTGTACTCTTAA
>JANMJN010000673.1:0-2718 GCA_031371355.1 Saprospiraceae bacterium | reverse complement strand
GCAAAAATGATGGATTTTTCCTTCGGAATACTTTCGATGATTTGAACCGCATTTGACGAAGTACAGCAAATATCCGTCAATGTTTTCAACTCCGCCGTGCAATTGACATAACTCACAACAACGTGGTCGGGATAACGCTCTTTAAATTTTTTGAACAAAGGCGCAGGCGCACTGTCAGCCAACGAGCAACCCGCATTGAGGTCTGGAAGTAATACTTTTTTTGTCGGGGACAACATCTTAGCCGTCTCTGCCATGAAGTGAACGCCGGCAAAAACGATGATGTCTGCATCTGTTTTAGCCGCTTGTTGCGATAGTTGTAGGCTATCGCCAATAAAATCAGCGATATCTTGAATTTCTGAATCTTGATAGTAATGCGCCAAAATGACAGCATTTTTTTCTTTTTTCAATTTTTGGATTTCGGCAACTAAGTCCAGTGTTGGGTCAACTTCGAGGTCGAGCCAACCTTTTCTTGTCATGGCTTTTTCAGCCGTTTGATATGCAGTAGCGGGCATGGTCTGATGTTTTGATATTTTATTAAAAAAAGCGGTTTTATACTGAGGGGGGTGAAATTATAACGATGACAAGGCAAAATTAGTTTTTGTTAGTTTAATTAACAAACTAAGTTTGGTTTTTTGATAAAAATACTTTTGTACGAATTTTTTTTACAATTATAAGGCATTGTTTTCTTGTTACGATTAATAAAAATTGGTCTCGCTAAATAATACCATTTGGCAATTATAACTAAAAGGCTATTTTTGTAGTGAATTTTTAAACAAAAAATTAAGAATAATGACAAAAAGTATGACTATCAGCTATTCAGAAGCAGACGAAAGCCTTTTGTTGGCTTTTTTCAATAGGTTAAAAGTAAAAGTAAAAAAAGAAGTTGATACGGATGACGATGAAGGTGTGCCTTTGGAAGTCGCATACGATATCATTGACGGTCTCAAACAGATTGAGCAATATGAACGTGGTGAACTTAAACCCCCGTCATGGGACGAAATGATGGCGGAATTGAGGGCTGATGAGAAGGAGGCTGAAACCGCATGAAAATCCAAAAGGAAAAGAGTTGGATTTACTACTGAATCAGATTAAGAAATGATTATTGTTGGTAGTAATAGTGAGAATAAATTGTTATTTAGGGTTTTACAAACAAAAAAGGCTCATCTTGCGATGAGCCTTAAATTTGAAAAGCGGTCCGGACGGGGCTCGAACCCGCGACCCCATGCGTGACAGGCATGTATTCTAACCAACTGAACTACCAGACCAGATTAAACGACATCATACCTGCCCGATTAAAATCGGACAATATATTATCTTGGAAAACCGCTTTTTTCAAACTTTTTGTGCCTTCCTGCTGAAAGCGATGCAAAGGTAATAGCTCATTTTAAAACTGCAAACTTTTTTAAATAAAAATCTAAAAAAAAATCTTGTAGGTAAAATTTGGCAATCAAAATTCGAATATCAAAAAAAATACTGAGGGGGTTTTGTAACTTTGCCGTTTCATATCAATTAAGTTCGGCGAACTTCAAAAGTTCCTCGAATATGGTTTTTGTAAGGACTTTTTATAAAAAGCAAAAAAATAGACAGCCTATGGTTTTTCTTGACTTCGAGAAACCGCTCGAAACACTCTACGAACAGCTTGAAAAAGTACGCCAAATTGGCGAACAAGGGGGCATTGACGTGCAGCCGATGATTGTAGAGTTGGAGCAAAAGATAAAAGATACAATTAAAGAGATTTATGCTAACCTAACAGGTTGGGATAGGGTTCAATTGTCGCGTCATCCTGAACGCCCTTATACTTTGTTTTATGTGCAACAAATGTGTGACAAATTCATTGAAATGCACGGCGACAGAAATTTTGCAGACGATAAAGCGATTGTCGGCGGTATAGGTGAATTGGATGGGCAAACGGTGGTAATCATTGGACATCAAAAGGGTATAAATATAAAATTGCGGCAATATCGCAATTTTGGCATGGCTAAACCTGAAGGCTATCGGAAGGCATTGCGCTTGATGAAAATGGCGGAACGGTTTGGTTTTCCTGTCATTTGTTTGATTGATACGCCCGGTGCAGATTGTGGTTTGGAAGCCGAAGAACGGGGACAAGGCGAAGCAATTGCTCGAAATTTGCTCGAAATGGCGCAGTTACAGGTGCCGATTGTCTGTGTTGTCATAGGCGAAGGGGCGTCGGGCGGTGCGATTGGCATTGGTTTAGGCGACCGCGTTTATATGATGGAAAATACATGGTATTCGGTTATTTCGCCTGAAAGTTGTTCGTCAATCCTTTGGCATTCATGGGATTATAAAGAACGGGCGGCGGAAGTCCTCAAATTGACGGCTGATAATATGTACGATATGACATTGATTGATGGTATTATTCCCGAACCACTTGGGGGTGCGCATACCGCTCCTGAAGAGATGGCAATGACCTTGAAAAAGTGGATAAAAAAAGCATTGGCGGAGATTAATCCTTTGAAAACGGATGAACTTATCGAGCAACGTATTGAAAAATACAGCCGAATGGGGGAATATGACATTTTGCCAACGGAAACTTTGGCAACAACTAAAAAAGCGGAAGTAAATTAAATTGGTTGAGTTTGTCAAAAATAACCAAACGCCTCGACAGTTTTTTATCCAAAAAAATTTGGGTAGCCGAAAAGCGGTTTTACTTTTGTCAAAATTTTAAAAATTATTTATATTTTTCACCCCCTCAGTATC
>JANMJN010000636.1:0-3707 GCA_031371355.1 Saprospiraceae bacterium | reverse complement strand
GGCAGCTATCTGCAATGGCGGCGGTGGTGCTTCGGCTATGATTATTGAGAAATTGTAATAATTTTTAAAAAAACACATAGGCACATAGTTTTTTTGTCATCCTGTTAAGAGCTAAAAAAACTATGTGTCCTATGTGTTTTTTTAAATTAATTAAGCCACCTCGCCACCACAAGACGAACCAGCTCCAGCCGTACAGCCGTAACAATGCTGATTCAGTACAATAGTGCGGTTCAGTAATGCCTCAAAATCAAAATCGCGGATATGCACCCCCTCAGTATTGACACGTAAATCCAGCATTTGATTAAAATCACAATCGTACATATAGCCATCCCAACTCACTGAAATTGTGTTACGGCACATCACATTCGCTATTGTTGATGCATTGAACGCATTAACCAGCGTATTCATGTATTCCTCGTAATTATGGGATTCAATCAAATAGTCCAAAAACCTCGAAATCGGCATATTGGTAATGGCAAAAAGGTTATTAAACTCAACATTGAATCGACGTTTCAATTGCTGTTTAAATTCCTTTTCTAAACCTATTTGCGAACCTGGCAGAAACGCACCTGTTGGATTATAGACCAAATCGAGTGTCAAACCAGAGCCTTCTTTGCCATATCCAACCGCATTGAGCTTTTGTAATGCCGCAATTGAGTCTTCAAAAACACCATCGCCACGTTGCGAATCCGTCCGTGTTTTTGAGAAATAAGGCAATGACGAAACGATATGCACTTGATTTTTAGCAAACCACTGCGGCAAATTGTGGTATTTCGGATTGGCTTCAATAATGGTCAAATTACATCTGTCCATCACTTTTTTACCCAATTTTCGGCATTCTTCTACGAACCAACGGAAATGTGCATTCATTTCAGGTGCGCCGCCAGTGATGTCCACTGTTTTTATGTCGTAACGTTTCAGAATATCGAGGCATATTTCGAGCGTTTCACGGCTCATGTTTTCCACCTTTTTATCGGGACCTGCATCCACATGACAATGTGCGCACGTCTGGTTACAGAGTTTACCGATATTGATTTGGAAAATATCTATGCTTGTGGGCTTAAAAGGGCGATAGCCATTGTCCGCCACTTTTTTAGCGAATGAAGGAAATTTTTCATCAACCAATTCTTGTCCATTAAGCACTTTTCGTTGAAAAAAAGTATCGGACAGTTGATTACCCGTAACTGAAAGCGACTTTGTTCTCTGATGTATTGACATTTTTTAAGTTTTTTTTTGAATAAAAAAGGCTAAATTTGTCCAAAATTATGAATAAAATGAAACCGTTTGAACGTTGGAAATACGAAGAAATCGAACTTACTTTTGGCACCGAACGTGTTAAAAATCTTAAAGTCTTAGACAGTTGGCTCGAAGCCGATGAACCTGCCGATGATTTTGAACGTAAGACTTTACTTATGTATCATGATGAGTTGGTTCGAAAAGTTGATGCTTGGAATGAAGATGAATTGAAATTTTTCTTCATTTCACATATCATTACACTCGTTAGATTTTCAAGACCAAAAGTTTATTCTTCTTTTTCACAACGAACAATAGCAGCCAAACGTAAAGATTTGAACCACAATGAGATTGACTTGCGCGGTCGGGTCGAATTTTTTGTTGCCCTTGGAGAACAGATTCCACGTGAACCATTCTTTTTTGTCCATGAATACAAACCTTTGAACAAAACAACGCCGAGTGACCCACTTGGGCAATTGTTGATTGCCATGCTTGCAACACAAACCCTAAATACACCTAAACATCCACTTTTTGGTGTTTATATTATTGGAAGTTGGTGGTGGTTTGTGGTTTTGGACGGCAATCAATACGCTGTTTCTGAATCATTTGACGCACTAAAAGAAGATGAACTTTTTAAAATTTTCTCCATTTTAAAACGCTGTAAAACATACATCGAGGCTTTTATTGATGCGCAAAAAAAGTAACCCCCCCTCAGTAGCTACATCAATTTTTCCTTCGCGTGTTTCATCATTTGCGTACTATATACGAGCGTTATGCCTGCTTTCATAGCCGCCGTTACATGCACCGCTTCCATCATTTGCTCTTCGTCAACGCCTTGTTTGAGGCACTCACTGGTATAGGCATCAATACAATAAGGACATTGCATCGCATGGGAAACCGCTAAAGCAATCAAAGCTTTTTCGCGGATGCTTAATGCCCCCTCAGTACCTGTGGCTAAACCGTAGTAATCGAAGAACTTTTTAGCCATTTCAGGCTGCCATTCCCCTATTTTACCGAATTGAGCGAGGTCTTTTGCTGGCTCGAAATATTGTTTTTCTTTTGACATTTTATATTTATTTTTAGTTTTTAAAAGAATAGAGGGATTAAAAGTTATCGGTTTCCCTTCTTGTGAAGCCTCTGTTTCGGGCATAATTTCCGTATTATCCCAAATGCCGGTCAGTAAAGTTTGAGCATAAGAATGGGGCAATTTATTTTCTAACATTAAAGAATAAGTTGTTTTAAAATCATAATCTAACCGTTGGTATTGATAAGAAAACGCCCCCGCCTTATAATCTAAAATAAGATACCAAACATTCGTTTGAGCATCATTCGCAGGCATACCTATTACACCTGCATTGAGCCAAATTTTATCGTCTTTTTCATCTACAAACGGCAATCCGCAATGTCCTGCGAGTATCACATCAGCTTGTGTTTTTTCAAAATTATCAGCTTTTATATGCCAATCCGTTGATTTAAAAACAAACTCTGAAATATGATTTATAGAACCATGTAAGACTTTTATTTTTTTATCAAAATATTGAAAATCAAGGGATTGTGGCAATGTTTTTAAATAAGTCAAATTCCTTTCCGTCATTTTTGAAACCGCAAAAGGAAACCACTGACGTGAAAACATATCGCATCGCCCCCCCTCAGTAAAATTGCAACCACAGTCGTCATTGCCCGATAAAAGGTTTTCTTCGACATTGCCTTGTATGGCGTGAATACCCCATTTTTCGATTACATCTAAACACTCGGAAGGCTGCGCGCAATAGCCGACGATATCACCTGTGCAAATAATATTTTCAGGCGCAATGCCTTGATTTTCAGCGACTTGTTTCAAGGCTTCGAATGCTTGAAGATTGGAATAAACGCCACCAAAAACTAAGACTTTACCCCCCCTCAGTATTTTGCTATTTTTAACACTATCAATCATTTATCACTTTTCGTTTTTTACTTTTTACTAAAAAAATGGGTATTAAAAAAAATAGAAAACACACAATCGTACCGATAATATTAACCGTCAATAAATCTGCGTATTTCCCTGTTGTAAACAGATATTGCTCTGGAATTGGATAAAAAATCAATAAAAACCCAAAGAAAACGCCCGATAATACCGAACCATAGTATGATATTTTAGGTGCATCCACGTTCCAAAAAACGAATATGGGTGCCAATCCCATCACCATTGTGCCACTTACGGTCGTTGCGGATAGTACTTCAGGATTGAAAAATATCGGAATTGTACCAAAAACGGCAATTGCAATCATTGTCAAACGGGCTTTCGACACGCTCAAACCACGTTCTTTCAACAAATCAATATGCACCAATTTCGCAGTCGAAGTAAAAGTAGAGTCAATCGTTGCGGCTGCCGATGTGAGCATAATGGTGTTCATCAACAATAATAAAGTTGTACCCATCAATTTCGCTACTTCAAGCGTAGGTGGCGTGTTTAATCCCTTTAAAGCCGCAAAAGT
>JANMJN010000633.1:0-2540 GCA_031371355.1 Saprospiraceae bacterium | reverse complement strand
GTAAAAAATAGGCTATAACTAATATTAAGCTTAATCGAAAAAAGCGTATTTTATTAATATAAATAGCTTCGTACTTATTCGAAAAATAGAAAAGAACAAATAGAAATACAGTCGTAAATGATAAAAGCAGTGAGGAATGTTCAATAGCCGAAGTCCAAACAGGAATCACATAGTCACTCTCTTGCCGGATTCGGTCGAGTATTGGCGTTGTTTCAACTGAATGAGAAAGTAAAAGCCACAACAAAACAAAACAACCAAAAACAAAACGAGTAGTGTTCCAAAGCTTTGTTGGAGGCGCTTTCTCGATATCGGTCTCTCCAAAATGCCATGCTGATGTGATGAGAAAAAGTAAAATACTCACACTTGGGAATAGAAACCACATCAAGCCATAAAAAAGCATCGTTAAAATGTATTTCGACAAGAAAATGAGTAGGCTAAAAGGTTTTCGTTGCCTTTTGGCTGTTTCTTTTTCTACCAAATGATCGATTGCTCCGTGCGGAATTCCTGTTAGTAGTATAACAACCACAAAAAAAACGATTTGTACTGAGGGGGTCAAATAACCTATCCATGCCTGCCACGATACCAAAGAGATGCCTGCAATGAGACTTACCAAAGTCGGCGTTTCGAGAATTTTGTATAGCCAAATTTTCATCATATCTGTTGTTCATAAAATTGGTTTAAAACAATGATGCGCGAATATTTCAGTCTAATATTCGTGCGCCAATTGATAACTGAATAGTTGATTTTTTGTTTAAATTTTTTGTTTAATTATTTTTATTATTTTGTTAAACAAAATTATAAACTGCCTGTTTAGGTAGGAAATACAATTTAGCAGCGGCTAAATAAAATTTTACAAATACTATAAATTACAAAATTATTGAAAATCATACAAAAGTCTTAAGAGTTATTTATTGCATTATTTTATTAACTATTAAACCTTTTTCACTCAATTTTGAATGAAAAAGTCCGATTAATGAACTTTTTCATTCAAAATAATATTTTGCAAAATCTAAAATAAAAAGCACTGATTTTACTTTCAATATTTTCTGAATATTCAATTTTCAAAATTTTATATAGATCATTAACCAATTTTTAATAACGTAATTAAATATGTAAGTCATGTTACAAAATCTATTTCTCGATGTCATGGTGATTCCAAAGGATGACCCAATTGCTTTTACTTTTTTCACTGGCTATATGGCTATGTTGGCTTCTTCCGTTTTCTTCTTTGCCGAAAGAGGGCAAGTAGATAACAAATGGAAGGTTTCATTACTTGTCTCTGCACTTATTACAGGTATTGCCGCAGTGCATTACTATTACATGCGCGATTATTATGTTTCAACTCACACAACGCCTACGGCGTTGCGTTACATTGACTGGACATTGACTGTGCCACTCATGTGTATTGAGTTTTATCTGTTGTTGCGTCCAGCAGGCGCGAAAATCGCTTTCATGTGGAAACTCATCGCAGCATCTGCTTTGATGTTAGTGGCAGGCTATATTGGCGAGGCTTTTGTTGATGGTGCTGCAAACAAAGGCATGCACTCGTTTATGTGGGGTGCAATTTCTACAATTGGTTACCTGTATATTCTTTATTCTGCATGGGTGGGTGAAGCAAAGCAGCTGGCAGATGCTTCTAATAATCCTGCAGTGAAGAAAGGGATTAGAGCACTCGGCTGGTTCGTATTGGTCGGATGGGCAATCTATCCTATTGGTTATATGGCGATGCCAGGTGGTTGGTTAGGTCCTGATGGTATCAATTTACTCAAGTCCAATAGTATGGACTTAGTGTATAATATCGGTGATGCAATCAATAAAATTGGTTTTGGTTTTGTCGTTTATGGCATTGCTAAATCAGAATCAAAAGATTACGCATAGTCATACGCCTGTTTATTAAAAAAAAAGCCTGCTATCAACATTTGATAGTAGGCTTTTTTGGGTAAACGCCATAATACTGAGGGGGAGTGTTTGAAGCACGAATAAGAAAAACGACCATCAGTATTATTTAAACTGCAAACAACGGAGGAGCAATAATCATGGGTAAATACATATTTTGTGGTACACATTGGTATTTTTAAGGTAATTTTTTCAAAAAAACACCAAGTTCTTTTGGTGTATCGGTATTGATAAAATCAACACCCATTTTTGCCAATATTTGCCAAACATCTTGCGAGTCAGGCGTTGCCCAAAAACGCACTTTTTTATTGTGTGCATGAACAATATCCACAACCGCTTTCATCTTATCAAAAGTCTCTTGTGGTATGTCTTTTTGTCCAAGTTTGGCATAACTGCCAAAACTTTGGCTGGACATACCGATTCGTTCCCATTGTTCAGGCGTATAATTTTCATTAGGTCGTCCATCAAATTGGATAAAGATTGGATAAGCCGACCACTTTTCAGGACGCGGACGATTACCACTGATGATGAATTGAACAGGACAATTTGGTTTCAAAAAAACCGAATAATGAGCTATTTGCTTGACTATTTCATCTAAAGTAGAGTCTGCTTGTGATTTGATATCAATCAATAAAATAAGCGGA
>JANMJN010000619.1:0-1874 GCA_031371355.1 Saprospiraceae bacterium | reverse complement strand
CCAAAACAAAGGGTTTGGCAGCAGAATACTGAGGGATAAACAGTTGAATGATTTGAAATAATATGGGGGATAACAACACAAATAGGATTGAAATAACGGTTAAACCGACTGTCATTTTTGTAAAAAGTGACTCTAAGTTTTCGACTGGGATCTCTATAAATTTGCGCAGCATGAAGTTTGTAACTGACAGAACAACACCTACGATGATGTTGACTATCGTATAACCAAATGAATACAAACCAAATTCATATTTCGAGTAATACAGTGATAAAATGACTTTATCGAGGTTCTGAAAACCCACAAATACGAGACCCGTCAGTAATATTGGAAAACCAATTCTAAGATTGGCTTTCAAAAAGCTGATAAATTCGTCTTTGTTTATGCCCTGCCACAACCCATTTAATACGATATATTTTTTCAAAAACAGACTGGTGAGCAGTACTGAGGATGAAACAATAAACAGCACATTGTAGAGGTAAACAATGAAATCAATCGTTAGTCTATCCGAAAAAATGAAGACTAAAAGCGTCAGAAGTAATTGATTAACAATGACGACTATGCTATTTATGATGAATTTTTGTTCTCTTAATAAAACATTGTTAGAAAAGGCGAGTAGATTTTGAATGAAAATTTGAATGAAGATAGGTATAACGAGGCTTACATTTTGGAAAAAAAAAGCTATAATTCCTAAAATGGTAACCTGAATGACAATTAGGCTAATAAACTCATTGCCGCGCGGTTTTTCATCGTTCAATAGCCACCTCAAGTACATACCATCAATCAATCCAAAATGGAAAATACCTGAAAAAGAAACCAAGGCTAAAAAATTGCGGTACTCTCCAAAAGTTTCTACGGTTGAGTGCTTAGACAAAATATAGTTCAAGGAAACTTGCACCAATACACTAAGCAAAGAAATAAGGATTAGCAATATCGGTGTTATCCGTTTAGCTTTAAATAGACTCAACTGTATGTTCCTTTTTGTACCATTCAAAAGTCTTTTTTAAACATATTTCCATCGGCATCGAAACGGTGTAACCTAACATTTTTTGAATTTTTGAAATATCCGCTAAACTGTAAGGTATATCACCCAATCTGTGCGGGCCAAAAACAGGTTCAATGTCAGAATGAGCAATATTTTTTATCATATTGAACAATTCCAACAGCGTTGTACTTTTACCACAAGCAACATTGTATATCTGATTTAGGCTATCTTTATTCTCTGTAAAAAAAGCTAAGATATTGGCATTGACTACATTATCTATATAAGTAAAATCACGACTGATGGACCCATCGCCATTAATCGTTGGACTTTCTCCTTTTATAACATAGCTCATAAATAGCGGAATGACCGCCGCATAAACGCCATTTGGATTTTGATTGGCTCCAAAAACATTGAAGTATCTCAATCCGATATGCTCTAAACCGTATAAATTGCCATAAACTCTTGCATACAACTCATTGACATATTTCGTTACGGCATAAGGCGATAAAGGCTTTCCTATTTCATCCTCCTTTTTATATTCACTTTGAATATCGCCATATGTTGAAGACGAGGCAGCATAAACGATTCGCTCAATCTTATTTTCCTTCGCTGCGGTAAATACGTTTAGCGTCCCTGTAATATTAATCGCATTGGTTGTCAAAGGGTCGTTAATCGAACGCGGTACGGAGCCTAAAGCGGCATGATGTGACACCAAATGCATACCCGAACAAGCTTCTAAACAAGTTTCATAATCTCTAATATCGCCTTTTAAAAATTCAAAATTTGGGTGGCTAAAATAGGGATTAATATTTTCAATAGAGCCTGTTAATAGATTGTCCAAAACACGGACAGTCCCTATGCGATTATCTTTCAATAATGCCTTTACGAGGTT
>JANMJN010000609.1:0-8174 GCA_031371355.1 Saprospiraceae bacterium | reverse complement strand
CCGTCAGGCGTAGCCGTTGCCAAAGTCATGGCATTAGGTTCGAGAATTTCAGAATTGACGGCTTCGTGAAACCATTTTTTAAATTGTTCAATGGGGTCATTTGCTACATCCGTTATGTCAAGCGATTGTAGGCTATAGTCTTGGCGCAAGTCTGCAAGTTTCATTTTTGATAGATTTATTTTAAAAAAAACGATGCAAAACTAAAACAAACTACAAAGTCATTTAGATGATTTTCCTCATTGTTTATTAAAAAATCGTGTTTTTTCAATAATGAAACCCTAATTTCGCGCCTTCAAAAACAAAGTCAGTATAAATTTTTGACAAAATGACTCGTTGTCATCCCATCAATTAAGTTCAAAATCAGTGATTCATGAAAAAAAGAACAGAAATCGGCTCAATATTAAAAGGTCAAGTAGCCCTCGATACACACGTAACTGTCATGGGTTGGGTGCGCTCATTCCGCAATTCTCAATTTGTTGCCCTCAACGATGGCTCATCGCTTAATCCTCTGCAAATTGTTGTGAATCAAGATATAACAGATGCCGAAACTTTGAAACGCATAACTGTTGGCGCATCAATTTGCTTTGAAGGTCATTTGGTTGCTTCGCAAGGTAAAGGTCAAACGGTGGAATTGATTGCTGAAAAGATTGAAATTTTTGGAGATTGCGACCCCTCAGTATATCCCCTTCAACCGAAGAAACACAGCCTTGAATTCCTACGTGAAATTGCTCATTTGCGCCCACGCACCAATACATTTAGTGCTGTTTTGCGCTTGCGTCACCACACGGCTTTTGCGATTCATAAGTTTTTTAACGACAAAGGCTTTTTCTATATGCATTCGCCCATCATCACCGCAAGTGATGCTGAAGGCGCAGGAGAAATGTTCCGCGTGACGACATTAGACCCTAAAAACCCGCCGCTTACTGAGGGGGGGGAAGTGGATTTTTCAAAAGATTTCTTTGGAAAAGCCGCCAATTTGACGGTTTCTGGACAGCTTGAAGGCGAGTTAGCGGCTATGGCTTTGTCTAAAATCTATACGTTTGGACCTACTTTTAGAGCTGAAAATTCGAATACTTCGCGCCATTTAGCCGAGTTTTGGATGATTGAACCCGAAGTCGCTTTCGCTGATTTGGAAGACAATATGGACTTGGGAGAAGCGATGTTGAAGTATTGTATTCAATATGCCTTGGAAAACTGCCGCGAAGACTTGGATTTCTTGGCGACTCGTTTGGCTGATGAAGAAAAACAAAAACCACAAACAGAACGCTCTGAAATGGGTTTGATTGAAAAATTGGAATTTGTCTTAGCGCAGCCATTTGAGCGTTTGAACTATACCGATGCCGTTGATATTTTGGTCAATTCAAGCCACAACAAAAAGGGTAAATTCAAATTCCCTGTTGCATGGGGAACGGATTTGCAGTCAGAGCATGAGCGTTATTTGGTCGAAAAACACTTCAAAAAGCCTGTTATCCTTATCAATTACCCGAAGGATATCAAGGCGTTTTATATGCGTCAAAACGACGATGGCAAAACGGTTGCGGCTATGGATATTCTTTTCCCTGGCATTGGTGAAATCATCGGCGGATCGCAGCGTGAGGAACGGCTTGAAAAATTGACGCAACGTATGGCTGAAATGCACATTCCAGAAGCTGAAATGTATTGGTTTTTGGACACAAGACGTTATGGTACTTGCCCTCATGCAGGTTATGGCTTGGGTTTTGAACGTTTGGTGCAATTCCTAAGTGGCATGGGCAATATTAGAGATGTGATACCGTTTCCTCGTTATCCTGGTAGCGCGGAATTTTAATACCATAAAAACGAGTGACAGATTTGTTACTCGTTTTTTTTCTAAAAAAATGGAAATCAATTGATTGCATCGTTTCTTTGTGGTTAAAAGTTCGAAAATACTGATCAGAAAGATTCTCCAAAGGAGTCCTTAGTGACCTTTGGAAGGGGTCAATAAATAACTAATAATCAAATTCTTATGAAAAAAATAGCCGTTTTTACATCAGGTGGCGATGCGCCAGGCATGAACGCCAATGTTAGGGCAGTCGTTCGCACAGCCTTATATTATGGTATGAGCGTTGTGGGCATCCGCAATGGTTACGAAGGCATGATTGATGGCGATATGTTTGAGATGACCTCAAAAGATGTGTCCAATATATTACAATCGGGTGGCACGATACTCGGTACAGCTCGTTCTGCCCGATTTATGACTCTTGAAGGGCGCAATCAAGCCTATGCCAATTTGCAAAAATTTGGCATTGAAGGCATCGTCGCTTGCGGTGGTAATGGCACATTTACAGGAGCATTGGTTTTTATGGGCGAACATCCAGAGATTCGTATTGTGGGAACACCCGGTACCATTGACAACGATTTGTATGGAACGGACTACACAATCGGTTACGATACGGCTGTTAATACGGCTATGAGTGCCATTGATAAGATAAAAGATACCGCCAACTCACACGGTCGTGTGTTTTTTGTTGTAGTTATGGGGCGCGATGCGGGTTTCATTGCTTTGCGTTCAGCGATTGCCGTCGGTGCAGAAGCCGTACTCGTTCCAGAGTCGTTTACAGATCTCAATCTTTTGGTTAAAACATTGAATACCAATTATGAAAATAAAAAACGGGCGAGCATTGTCATAGTTGCCGAAGGCGACGAAGCGGGCGATGCGTTTGAAGTTGTGAAACAAATCAAAGATAGATTATTGTCAAAAGATATTCGCATTACGGTTTTGGGTCATATCCAACGGGGTGGAAGTCCGACGGTAGGCGACCGTGTATTGGCAAGTCGCTTAGGATTGGAAGCTGTACGTGCTTTACGTGATGGAAAAGTAGGTGTTGCGATTGGTCAAATTGCCAATGAGATTTCATATACATCTTTTGAGGAATCCATCAAACACCACCAAACTATAAATCCTGCTTGGTTGGAAATGGTGGATATTTTGTCATAATCGTAACAAATGCAGTGTTGATAAAAATCCAAAATTGGGTTTAGTTCGTATTTTAGTTTTTATCACAAACCATTGAAAATCATGTTTTTATTTAAAAAAAATAGCTTTCTTTTTTTCGTATTATCCATATGCCTTTTGCAAAGTTGCGCTTCGCGTAAACCGACAATGGCATTCGATAAAAGTCAAGTTCCTGCTACCCCTCAGTATGCAGACCTTAAAAATTGGGCAGCGCACCCTGACAAAAAAGACCCTGCTGATTTAGTGCCCGCGGGGACCAATTTGAAAGATGAACAAGCCACAGCAGATGTGGATGTTTTCTTTTTGCATCCAACGACTTATACCTATAAACGCGGCAACGACCAGTGGAATGGGGATGTAAACAACAAAAAATTGAACGACAAAACAGATAAAGGCTCAATTGAATATCAAGCCAGTTTGTTCAACGGTTCAGCGCGTGTTTATGCACCGCGTTATCGGCAAGCCCATTTTGACGCTTTTTTCACAAAAGACAAGGCTTCGGCAGAACAGGCTTTTGAAATCGCTTATGACGATATCCGCGCAGCATTTGAATATTATCTGAAAACGTGGAACAACGGTCGCCCCATCATCATTGCGTCACACTCGCAAGGAACAAAACACGCAGGACGACTGTTAAAGGAGTTTTTTGACGATAAACCCTTAAAAAATCGGCTTGTTGTCGCTTACATCGTCGGTTTACCAGTTCCAAAAACAGCTTTTAAAACCATTCCTGTTTGTGACAGTCCGAACCAAACGGGTTGTTTTTGTTCATGGCGCACCTTTGAAAAAGGCTATGAACCGAAGTTTCCAACAAGCAATGCCATAGCTGTTGTAAACCCCCTCAGTATGACAACGGATGAAAGCTATGTGTCAGCCGAAAAACACAAAGGTGGGGTCTTATTAGGCTTCAAAAAAACCGATGAAAAGCTGAATGATGCTCAAATTCACAATGGTATTTTGTGGATTAGTAAGCCTTCATTTAGAGGAAGTGTTTTGATACGGAGTAAAAATTTCCATGCTGGAGACTATAATATTTTTTATATCAATATACGAGAAGATATTAAAAGACGGGTGGGTTTGTTTTGGAAAAAATAATAGACGTTGAGATTTAAAGCTAAAAGTTGTATAAAACGCTTAACTTTCAATTCTCAATTCTTAACTCTCTACTAATGACTGAAATTAAGGAAATAATAAAAAAAGACATTCGCCTACTCAATCAAGTAGAATTAGAAGTCGCCATTATCGCTTTGGGTGAGAAAAAATTTCGTGCAGGGCAAATTTATGAATGGCTGTGGACAAAATCGGCTACAGATTTTGAACAAATGACCAATTTATCTAAGGATTTACGTCAAAAATTGACCGCCAATTTCAAAATAAATGCTATTACAGAAGATAAATTGCAGCACTCTTCAGACGGCACTTTGAAAGGACGTTATAGGCTGCACGATGGGCATTTGATTGAAGCCGTTTTGATTCCTGTGCCAAGAGACAACCGTTTTACCGTCTGTGTTTCTACGCAAGTGGGTTGTTCATTAACGTGTACATTTTGTGCAACAGGACGCATGGGACGCATCCGAAACCTTGATCCTGCCGAAATCTATGACCAATTTGCTATCATCAATCGTCATTCCATTGAGACTTTTGGGCATCCTCTGACCAATGTCGTCTATATGGGTATGGGCGAACCCCTGTTGAACTATGCCAATACCCTAAAAAGCGTTGCTTTGATTTCAGAAGGCTTGAATTTTTCACCCAAACGCATCACCGTTTCGACGGCTGGCATTGCTAAAATGATTCGCAAATTGGCAGATGACGATGTGCGTTTCAACCTCGCCATTTCACTTCATGCCGCTGATGATGTAAAAAGGAATGAAATTATGCCCATTAATGAGCAAAACAACCTCGTTGCACTCATCGCCGCTTTGGACTATTTTTATAACAAAACAAGGAATCGCATAACGTTTGAATATATTGCGTTTCAAAACTTCAACGATACGCTTGAAGATGCTAAAAATTTGGTCAAAATATGCAAACGCATTCCCGCCCGTGTTAATATCATCGAATACAATCCGATTGATAATGCCCCTTTTTTGAAATCTGCTGAAGATAATATTGACCGCTTTGCCCGTTATTTGAGTGATAACGATGTTGCTGTAACGGTGCGCAAGTCGCGTGGAAAGGATATTGATGCCGCTTGTGGGCAATTGGCAAACAAAGAGTGAATAATGGTGAATAATTTAATGGTGAATGTTTAGCTATTCACCATTAAATTATTCACCATTCACCATTATTTAAGCTTCTTCCAAAATCACTTCGTCTTCACCTTGTTTGAATCGCGCAGAGCGTGATTTCAAGGGATTAGCCGTCATTTCTGCATAAAAGGCTCTGTTTTTGGCGATATCAATTGCAAGGAAAAGGGCTTTGCGGAAGCTCGAAGGGTCAGCCTCATTCTTTCCAGCAATGTCAAAAGCCGTTCCGTGGTCAGGTGAAGTACGAATGCCTGTCAGACCTGCTGTATAATTAACGCCATCGCCAAACGACAAGGCTTTGAACGCCACCAAACCTTGATCGTGATACATGGCTAAGATACCATCGAACTTTTTATGTTGACCTGATCCGAAAAACCCATCGGCAGGAAACGGCCCAAAAGCCATGATACCATGTTCTTTTGCCATATCAATAGCTGGGCGAATGATTTCTTCTTCTTCCATACCGATTGCACCTTCATCGCCGGCGTGAGGATTGAGCGCGAGAACGGCAATTGTTGGGCGTTCCAAATTGAAATCAATACGTAAGGTTTCGTTTAAGATATTTAATTTAGTTACTATCTTATCCCGAGTCACATTTTCAGCGACTTTACTGAGGGGGAGGTGGTTGGTCACCAAACCGACACGCAGACCATCGTTGACCATCAACATAAGGCTTTCCGTTGCGCCGAGGTGTTCTGTGATGTATTCAGTATGTCCTACATGCGTAAATCCCGCCATTTGCATGGCTTTTTTGTTGATAGGTGCCGTAACAAGTGCATCAATTTCGCCCATTTTTAATGCTTGGGTCGCCACTTCGAGTGCGCGTAAAGCATATTTACCGCCTGCTTCACCGATTCTACCCAGAGTAATATTGACGTTTTCGTTCCAACAGTTGACGACATTCACTTTGCCGTCTTCAGATTCTGTGGCTTCCCGAATATTGGCAAAAGGAAATTCGACTTGTACGATGTTTTTATGATACGAAACGACCTTTGATGAGCCAAAAATGACGGGCGTACAGAGATTTAAAATGCGCTCATCAGCCACTGTTTTTAAAATAACTTCTAAACCAACACCATTTAAATCGCCTATGGTGATACCTATTTTGAGTTTTTCCATGTCTAATTATATAAAATAAGAGTTTTGAGTATTTAATTTACGGTAATTTGACATAAAGTCTAACCTTAAACCTAAAAATGAAAGACAAAGATAGATAAAGAATACGTTTTTAAGGGTAAAGTATTCAAATTTCCATTTTTGTCCCATTTATACTGAGGGGTATAATTTTTGTTTAATGATCTTTTTTAAAAAGAATGATACATTTGCAACCTTTTTATAGCAATTTTCTTTCTTTAATTTTACAATTATTAGATTAATAGCATGACAAAAACGATTGTTTTTTTACTACTTTCTTTCTTTTTTATGGACGGGATCTTTGCCCAAAATGTCAACATCTCACAACGCGCTCATGTCCTTTATCCGGGACAAACGCTTGCAAATATTTGCGGTTATGCCAAAGATGGACGTGAATATGCCTTCTTAGGCGGCTCAAAAGGCATGATTATCGTTGATGTCACAAATCCCGATGTGCCGAAACAGATTGTACAAATACCGGGCATTGACAACCTATGGAAAGAAATCAAAACCTATAAAAACATCGCTTACGTGACAACAGAAGGCGGCGGCGGACTACAAATAATTGATTTGTCTGGCTTGCCCGATACAAATATTACGGCTTACAAAGCCTATAATTATGTAGGCGATACGGCTCGAAACCGAGTAGATACGACAATTATTGGCAAAATGGGGGCTTTTCATGCCCTTCATATTGATACAACAAAAGGGTTTGTCTATCTCTTTGGCGGTAATTCATCGGTATCAAATGGGGGCGCATTGGTTTTAGATTTAAATGCAGACCCCTATCGTCCGAAATACGCAGGTCGTTTTAACATCAACACAAACTACAGAGCCAATTATATCCACGACGGCTATGTGGACAACGATACGCTTTATGCAGCAATGGTTTATAATGGCACTTTCAACGCCATTGATTTCAGAAACAAATTGGCGCCCGCTGTTTTGGCTACGCAACAAACGCCCACTGCTTTTACGCACAATGTTTGGCTCACACCCAATCGCAAAACGTTGTTGACTACCGACGAAAATACAGGGTCTTTCTTGGCATCTTATGACATTTCCAACCTTTCGAGCATCAAATTGCTTGATAAAGTGCAAAATCTCTCTACTGGTTCCATCGTTCACAACACCCATATTCTGCCCAATGGCAACTATGCCGTAACCTCTTGGTACAAAGATGGTGTTAACATTGTTGACATTACACGTCCGCAGAATTTGGTTGTTGTCGGCACTTATGACACATATCCACAAGGTGTAGGCAACGGTTTCAGCGGTTGTTGGGGCGTTTATCCATTTCTACTGTCTGGAAATCTTCTGGTTTCAAATCTTGACAATGGAGATGGCTTCTTTGTTTTGACCCCTCAGTATAAACGGGCTTGTTACCTCGAAGGCATCGTTAGAGACTCCATAACAAAACAAGTGTTGTCAGGTGTTTCTGTCAAAATAAATACAACAGATCTGGATAAAAAAGCCGTTTCGGACATTGCGGGCAATTATAGAACAGGTCAAGTCACGCCTGGAACGGTGAGTGTGACGTACTCCAAAACGGGTTATTTTCCTAAAACGGTTAACGTTTCGCTTGTTACGGGTGCGGTAGCACAACGGGATGTTGAATTGGTTAGTTTGCTGTACAGCCGCATACCTGAATTATCAAATGATTTTCATATAGCCGCTTCGCCAAACCCTTTCACTGATGCCGTTTATGTCCAATATCGGTTGGATAATATGGTGAATGAAGAAGCGACTTTACACGTTTTTGACGTCTTTGGTAAGGAAGTTTATGCTCAAAAACTCGAAAATACTGAGGGGAGCGT
>JANMJN010000595.1:0-6530 GCA_031371355.1 Saprospiraceae bacterium | reverse complement strand
CGAAAATGGTAAAAAACAGTTTGCCGTACAAACATTGGAAAAGAAGACTTTATGCTCTCTTGCCATAGATTTTAGCAACGAATCCGACCGATTGCATGATATAGGTATGATTATCTTATTGGCATTCGGTTTTTTTATGCTGGGTGTGTTTGGCGATCGTATGTCAAAGCAGATGCTGGCTCAAAACGAGTCGCCGATGATGGGGATTACATTTTTCATCGGTACGCTCATCGCTTTGCGGGCATGTATACTGTACATCGAAGGCAGTAAATTATTACCGACAACTGATTTGCAAATAGCATCTTATGGTAATTCCACATTTATGCACTCACTATCAGAGCTAATCATCAATTCCGTCTTTATATTTTGGTTTTCTATATTTTTCAACAAAGAGTTTCGTTTGCCTGATTTTAAACAGCAGCATCTTATGGTCAAGTGGAGTTTAGCGGTTGCTTGCTACACCATATTGATATCGCTTAATATATTGTCAATTGGCATATTTAACGATTTAGTCTCTAATTGGAAAAACATAATGACATTTGAAAGCCTAACTGATTTTAATGGGCAGACAATAGTCACGATTTCAAGCATGGGGTTGATTCAATTGACGGCATTCCTTATCAGTCATCGGCTTATCGTTTCCGTCAAAGAGTTAGAAATGAATAAAGGGCAGATACTGCTTGCGCAAATAATGGCTATCGGTATTGGCGTACTGCTTTATCAAGCCTATAATTTTAGTGCCAGTTTGCCTTCCTTCGGCTACGCTGCTTTGTTGTTGGTTTACATCATTATATTCCACCAGTTTATTAACAGTAAAGAATCAAATATCAGTTGGCTGGTCATTTGGATACTTATTTTTGCAGGAATTCAAGCCTTTTTCGTCTCTCGATTTAGTAGTGATAAAGAGCGAAAAAGTCTTTTTGAATATGCTCAAACGTTGTCAAGTGAGCGCGACAGGTTTGCCGAAGGCTATATTCGGATTTTGCTTGATACTATCGTTAAAGACCCATTAATCAAGACTTCTACATTGATGCCTTTCAGAATGGGGGTTGATCCAAAACATATCGAAAAACAAATAAAATCGTTTTTTGAGTCAGGTGACTATCTAAGCGACCACTATTCATTGCGTTTTTGGGGCATCAATAGAACGGGTGAAGCGGTCATTAACCCCGACAGTATCAAACTACCCCAATTGCAGCAACGGTTTTCTGAAAGTATGCCTATTAAGGACTATAATTGTAATTTTTGGACGAATAGAAAAGGTGAAAATGCTTATTTAGCGCATGTAACACTGCCTTTGCGAAAGGAAAATCCCTTATCTATTTTGTTTGAATTTACACGAACAGATAGAGTTTCGAGCCGGATTTTTACAGAGATTCTTGCAGATAAACACTATAAGAAATTGGCGCAACTCAATGAATACAGCTATGCGATATATAAAAATGGCATTTCTACCGAACAAAACCAGCATGGGGCTTTTGAACGCACCATAAGCAACGCTCAAATACCGCCCAAGGGTCATTTTGCTTATATGGTCGCGGACAATCAAGACCAAGTGACCTATCAAAGCAACGACGGCATTGTTGTACGTATTAGTAAGTACATACCCCTCAGTTCGCAAGGGTTTACACTGTTTATTTACTTCATAGTTACCTTGACGCTCTTGTTTTTAGTATTGATGGTCATCAATCAATTATATCCTTTTTTGCCAGGTGTTGTAGCGATGTCACTGACCAATGCCACCAATACTTCCTTGAGGTATCGGATAATGATACCTGTTATATTATTCGTTTTATTGTCCTATGCCATCGTTTTTGTCTTTACATTTAGCTATTACAAAAAGGTAGGGGAAAAATTCTATACATCTGAATTTGAAAATAAGGCTAAGACCATCATGAAGAACCTTCGAAAAGAGTTTCAAGATGATATTAGAAACGATAAAGACCTCATAAATGCTTGTCTGACACGTCATTCTGATAACTACGAAATGGCTATGCACTTCTTCAATACTGAGGGGGTACTTCAAGGTACAACAGAATCTAATATTTTCGATAAAGGCATATTAGCACCACGCATGAACCCAACAGCATATATGAAGTTGCGGAATGGCGGAAATGATGTTTTTAGAGCGGATGAAAATATCGGCAATTTTCGCTACAAATCTACTTTTTATGCCTTAAAAGACAGTACGGAAAAACAACTATTGGGTTTTATCGAGCTGCCTTTCTATTCGCGTGACCGCAACCTAAGGCTTTCTGCCAGTGATATGTGGAGTTATAGTGCAGGTTTTTTAACGGCACTTTTCATCCTTTGTGTGAGTCTCATTTCGATGCAAACAGAACGTTTAATTCAACCGTTGCAACAAGTAGCGGATACACTTCGCCGCCTAAGAGTGGGCAAAACGGAAAAAAATGAACTGATTACTTGGAAAAGAAAAGATGAAATCGGTGCACTCATCAATGCCTATAATGCCAAAGTGACCGAACTCGAAGAAGCCATCATGCGCCTTGCCGAAGCGGAACGTGAAGGGGCTTGGCGGGAGATGGCTAAGCAAGTAGCGCATGAAATCCGTAACCCTTTGACACCTATGAAACTTGTCGTGCAACACCTTGAAATGATGCGTTTACAAGGCAATGAAAACATGGTGGAATATACTTCAAGGTCTAACAGGGTACTTTTGGAACAGATTGCCAGCCTTGAAAATATCGTTAATGAATTCCATTCCTTCGCAAGGATGCCCAACAAAGCGACAAATGTAAACTTCCCGCTCAACGATTTGGTGCAATCTGTTGCTGACCTTTTTGCGCAGCACAACAACGAGGGCAAAAATTTAGAAGTAAGGCTAACCATGCCAAACGAAATATTTGTTGTCTATGCTGACCGTGCTCTATTGACCAGTGCTTTCAATAATTTGATAAAAAATGCCATTCAATCCATTCCTCCTGATCGCAAAGGCATCATCAGCATCAATCTTTATCGTGAAAACAATACAGCAATCGTCAAAATTAGCGACAATGGGTCGGGTATTCCTAAAGAAATTCAAGACAAAATTTTCAGTCCTAATTTTACAACCAAATCCTATGGTTCAGGTATCGGCTTGCTGATTACAAAGAATATTATTCAATCTGTCAGCGGAACAATTTCTTTTGAAACCATTGAAAATGAAGGTACTGACTTCTTTGTACAGTTGGAAATTACAGAAAGACATAAAATTGAACCGCAGCCATTAGCTTCGGCGCGGGTTTGAATGAGGATTTATGGGATTTTAAGGATTATTAGGATTGGTTTTACGTCCTTAAAATCCCATAAATTCTAATTCAAAAATTCAACTCAACCCTTGCAATTCCACCAATTTACGATATTCGCCACCGAGTTGAATAAGCACGTCATGAGAACCGCGCTCAATAATTTCCCCATGACGTAACACAATGATTTCGTCAGCATGTTGAACAGTCGAAAGGCGATGCGCAATGACGAGCGCCGTTCTACCCGTCATCAATAGCATCAAAGCTTCTTGTACCAATTTTTCGCTTTCAGAATCTAAGGCAGAAGTCGCTTCATCGAGTATCAAAATATCTGGATTGCGCAACAAAGCACGCGCGATAGTGAGGCGTTGCCGTTGTCCACCGCTCAATTTCATACCTCTGTCACCAATGTTGGTTTGATAGCCCCCCTCAGTATTTTCGATAAAATCATGAGCATTAGCCGCTTTTGCTGCCGCAATAACTTGTTGATTATCAATATTTTCTAAGCCAAAAACAATATTATTGTAAATAGTATCATTAAATAAAATTGCCTCTTGCGTCACGATGCCCATGAGCGAACGGAGGTCTTTAACTTTCAAATCCCGAATGTCCATGCCATCAATCAAAATAGCCCCCTCAGTAACGTCATAAAAACGAGGCAATAAATCCGCGATCGTTGACTTGCCCGCACCTGACGCACCAACCAGCGCAACTATTTTTCCTTTTTCAACCGTCAAATTGATATTGGCTAAAACCTGTTTTTCCGCTTCGCGGTAATAAAAAGAGACATTTTTGTATTCAATTTGATGTTGAAAGCCCCCCCTCAGTAATTTTGGTGTTTTGGCATCAATAATCGTCTCTTTCGCATTTAATATTTCCTCAATGCGTGCCAATGCACCTGCTCCTCTACGTATATTGTAGGATGCCGCAGAAAATGCCTTCGCAGGCTCGATGACGGTGAAAAAAGCATAAAGAAATCCCAAAAACGATTGGGGCGTTAGCTCTGTCGAAACGACTTGTTTGAATCCAAACCATATCAAAACGCACACGACAGTGATACCGAGAAACTCAGTTGTCGGCGAAGCCAATTCTCTCCTGCGATAGTGCTTCATCAATAGATTGCGATACCCATTGTTTTCTAAACCAAATTTTTGGCGTTGATAACCTTCTGCATTAAATGCTTTAATGACCCGTGACCCGCCCAATGCCTCGTCCAAAACAGAGACCATCGATCCCAGTTTTTCTTGCAAAGCAGACGATTCTTTTTTCAATGATTTGCCAATGCCACCAATGATAAATCCTGTAAAACCCAGCAAAATGAAGACAAAGCCCGTCAAAGTAGGCGAAATATAAACCATCAACGACATGGCTCCAATGATCAGCAATGGCTCACGAACAACCGTTTCCAGCACATGTAATATGCTGTATTCAATTTCCTGAACATCGGCGGTGATGCGGCTGATGAGATCGCCTTTGCGCTCGTCGCTGAAATAACTGAGGGGCAGTCGCAGTGTTTTGTCAAAAAGGGCTTGTCGTATATCACGAACAACGCCGTTGCGTAACGGCGCGATGAAATACAAAGCGAGGTATCGAAAAAGATTTTTGAAAAAGAACAAAATAACCATCGCTATGCAGACATAAATCAAAGCGCGCTCTTTGCCATACTGTTCAATAATATGCCCCAATTGATAGTAAAACATATCGGTTAAGGTGCGTATATTCCATTGAAAATCAGGCTTTTGTGTCGGGGGGATTGTTTGCCCCAATAATATTTGGAGAAACGGAATAAGCATAGGAATACTCACAAGGTTGAAGAAAACCATCAAAATATTGCACAGAATATTGAGTGCAACATAAGGTTTGTAGTTGCGGATATATTTAAAAAGCTTTGAAATTGTTTGCATCAATAATATTTAATGGTGAATGATGAATGGTGAATGGCGAATATTTTTTATGGTGAATATTCACCATTCACCATTCACCATTCACCATTAACCCTATCTTGCGGCAAAAATAGTGAATAGATAAGCAATGAAAGTAGCAGGTTTTACCTTTATCAGAAACGCCGTTAAATTAGATTATCCGATTGTTGAAGCGGTGCGCTCCATTTTGCCTTTGTGCGACTACGTCGTTGTTGCCGTCGGGCAGTCTGATGACGACACATTGGAATTGATACAAAGTATTGATAATCAGAAAATTAGAATCATCGAAACTGTTTGGGACGACACCTTAAAAGAAGGCGGAACCGTCTTAGCCGTTGAAACAAACAAGGCTTTTGATGCCGTCGGTGATGATGCCGATTGGTGCATTTATATTCAAGGAGACGAATGTTTGCATGAAAAATTTTTGCCAACGGTCAAAACAGCCATGGAACGATGGCAAAATGATGCAAATACTGAGGGGTTACTTTTCAAGTACGTACATTTTTATGGCTCTTATGACTATATCGGCACTTCACGGGCATGGTATCGCAACGAGGTACGTATCATTAAAAACGATAAAGCCATTCGGTCATATCGCGACGCACAGGGTTTTAGAAAAAATAATCAAAAACTAAAAGTACGGCAAGTGGATGCCTATATTTACCATTACGGCTGGGTCAGACACCCACAAGCACAACAACGCAAACAGTTGAGCATGAATCGTTTATGGCATTCGGACGAAGAAGTAAAAATACGTGTGCCTGATGTAGCCGAATTTGATTATTCAAAAATTGACGACCTTGAACGTTTCGACGGCATACATCCGACCGTTATGCAGAGACGTATAAACGCCTTAAATTGGCAGTTTTCCTTTGACCCAACTAAAAGAAAATTAAGTGCAAAAGAACGTTTTTCTCGATTTATTGAACAACTAACAGGTTGGCGGATTGGGGAATATCGAAATTATCGGAAAATAGGGGCGGCGTGACCCCCTCAGTAGTTGGCGATTTTATAAAGGTGTCTATGGGAAAAATTTATAAAAGTTTTTTCGATGAATTTTTCGTTTGCAATTGTTATCATTCGTTTGCAATTTGTGATTTGAGATAATCCAACACTTTGTCCATATCAACCTTTGGTTTTGCTTGATATAGTTCAATCTGCTCATTCAAAACAGCATCTTCTTTATCGTCCAAACTCATATCCTCCCATTCGCCTGTTGCCACATATTTTTGGCGCAGGTTTTCCCGAATGATTTGTTGGTCATTCGTCAAACGAATGTCCTTGATTTTAACTTTAAATTTTTTAAAAATCTCCAACAAAACGTTCTCATCGTCTTCGTTGAATTCTATGGTCATTTCCTTTG
>JANMJN010000574.1:0-5473 GCA_031371355.1 Saprospiraceae bacterium | reverse complement strand
ACAAAACCAACGAAACCGCAAAAAGATGGCAGACACCCTGGATGCTTTATACCTGGGACAAGATTACTTTTGAAGCCGATGGTGTAACTCCCAAATTGGCGGGTGCAATAAGATCACCTTTCACTGACCCTAGGCTAACGCAGACTTATGGATCAGTATTAAATACCAACCTTACTGCTCTTCTCAGCTATGATCGTAAAATAGGCGACAATCATACCTTTAACTTTTTGGCGGGTGTTACCAAAGAAACTTTTGAGGGTGAAGGCTTCCTTGCTTTTCGAAGAAATTATATATCTGCAGCGGTTGACCAGCTTTTTGCGGGTGGTTCGCTTCAGCAAGAAACAGGCGGTAGTGCTTATAACAGAGCGCGTTTGGGCTACTATGGTCGGGCGCAATATAACTACAAGGATAAATATCTTGTCGAGGTGATTGGTCGATATGATGGTTCATACATCTTCCCAGAAGCAAGCCGTTTCGGTTTCTTCCCAGGTATGTTAGTGGGTTGGAATATCACACAAGAAGACTTTTTCAAAGTGAAAGGTATTGACAACTTGAAACTACGTGCATCTTATGGACAAATGGGTAACGACCAAGTCTTTTATAATGGGCGGCTTCAAGAGTACGCTTATTTGTCAACTTATGGATTTGGTTCTTATCCAATCAATAATCAAGTAGTAACGACTTTAGGCGAAACTGTTTTAGCGAATCCAAGTTTTACTTGGGAACGGGCTAATAACTATAATTTCGGTTTAGACGGTACATTCTTGAACAATATGTTCGATTTGACTTTAGAATATTTCTACAATCGTAGAGACCAAATTTTGATTCAAAAAACAGGTTCAACACCTTCTTCATCAGGAATCAACTCTTTGTTGCCACCTGTTAATGCTGGAAAAGTGGATAACAAAGGTTTTGAATTTAACTTGGGTTATAATGGTAAAGCAGGACAAGACCTAAGTTTCAGAGCAGGTATCAATGGAGGACACGCTAAAAACAAGGTTGTTTTCATGGATGAGATTCCGGGCGCACCCGCTTATCAATTACAAGAAGGCAAACCTATCGGTGCATACTTGGTTTATAAATCAGATGGTGTTTTCAAAAATCAAGCTGAAATTGATGCCAATAAAATCAATTACAGCGCAGTAACAGGTAAACTTTTACCCGGCGATATGAAATTTGAAGATTACAATGGCGATGGTAAAATCACAGGCGATGATAGGGTTAGATTAGACCAAAACGCCACACCAACTTTTAACTTTGGTGCAACGTTGGATTTGAACTACAAAGGTTTTGACTTGAATATCCTTTTCCAAGGCGCAACAGGGGCAGGTATTCGCATTCAAACGGAATCGGGTGATATTGGTAACTTCTTGAAGTACTCTTATGACCACAGATGGTCAATTGACAACCCGAGCAGCACTGACCCACGTTTGGCAAGTCGTGGCGACACGTATTATACGGGTGGTAACTACGGTAACAATACCTATTTCCTTTTCAGTAAAGACTATATCCGTTTGAAAAATGTGGAATTAGGTTATTCTTTGCCACAAAGCCTTATTAATAAAGTGAAATTAGGCAGCCTACGTGTCTATGTCAACGGTCTGAACCTTGTGACTTTTGCTAAACAAGATATATTTGATCCAGAAGCGACGAATGGCGCGGGTACTTATTACCCACAATCTCGTGTTATTAACACAGGTTTGAGCGTTACATTTTAATAAAATAATTTATGCTTTCAGAGCAGACAACGCTTGTAAGCAATATAACGTAGCTCAATTAAAGTCTTTAAAAATGATGTTAAACACACTCCCTCAGTATTTCAATCTATTTAGGCTAATACTGAGGGGGGTGATTAATAAAATGGGAAAGATGAAATGTCATTTTTTTAACAATTAAATATAGAATTTAAAAATGAAAAATCTTAAATTGAAAATCAGTATATTAGGCGTGCTTTTAGCCGTTGTTATATCCTGTAATAAAGATTTTCTCAATACACAGCCACTTGATAAAATCTCAAGTGCTGCCACTTGGGCAGATGGTGCGTTGGCAACAGCCTTTATCTATAACGTTTATTCTTACTTAGGATATGGCGGTTTCGAAGAACAAGCATTGGCGGCATACACCGACGAAGCGATGTTCACTTATGCAGGTAGAAATATCAATACGTGGACAGAAGGCTCTGAAAGCCCTGCAAACGTGGCTTGGGTCAGCCCGACTTATGATTGGGGTACAATGTACCTCGCCATCCGTCAAGCCAATGTCGTGCTTGAAAACTTGCCAACGGCGAAAATAGATGATAAGACACTCGTGGCGACGCTAACAGGTGAGGCACACTTCCTTAGAGCGTATTACTATCAGCAGTTGTTGCGTTTCTATGGTGGCGTACCGCTCATCAGCAAATCTTATGGTTTGAATGAGGACTATACGATTGCCAGAAGTTCTTACGAAGATTGTGTCAAATTCATCGTCGCAGAGCTTGACGAAGCCATTAAAACATTACCAGATGCAAAAACGGCGAAGCCTGGTAGAGCATCAAGTTTGAGCGCAAAGGCACTCAAATCAAGGGTTTTACTTTATGCTGCCAGCGATTTGCATGATGCGGCAACAGCAAAAGCGAAGTCAAGTGTTTTGGCGGGATATGCCAATATAGATTTAGTTGCATATCCTTCGGGCGACCGTGCTGCAAGATGGAACGCTGCAAAAGCGGCTGCAAAAGCTGTTTTGGATGCTTCTTCTGGTTATAAATTGAACTTAACCGCTCCTGTTTCAGCAACAGAGGGAACGAATAACTACAATTCTATCGCAATGGGCGGTCAAAGTGCAGTAGGCGATCCTGCGGCTACATCGGAATTAATTTTCCAACGCACGCATACAGCACTCTATACGCAAGAAGACAACTGGCCACTTGGTGGTATCCACTACGGTATCAACAACGGACCGAACGGCTACCACAACTGGGCAGGTAATACACCGATTCAAAATTTGGTGGACGATTATGAAATGATGGATGGTACAAAATTCAGCTGGTCAAATACCACGCAAAAAGCGGACCCATACACCAATCGTGACCCGCGTTTATATGCAACTGTTTTGTACGATGGGGCACCGTGGAAGCCAAGGCCGAGCGATGTGGCTGCGTCAGACCCTGCTAATCAGATTCAAACAGGCTATTACGACAATGGCAGTGGTGGTACGATTAACGGTATTGATACACGCGAGTCACCTGTTGAAAACTGGAATGGCAGCCGTACACATTACTATACACGCAAATTCATTGATGCCAACCCAGCTTTGGCGGACAATCAATCCAATGCTCAAACTATTCCTTGGCCCTTCATCCGCTACACTGAAGTAGCTTTGAACTATGCAGAGGCATGTATTGAAACAGGAGACGAAATAGAAGCCAGACTGTGGATTAACAGAATTCGTTTCAGAGCGGGTATGCCCGCCATCAGTGATGCGGGTGATGCACTGCGTCAAAGGTATCGCAACGAAAGGCGTATTGAGTTGGTTTACGAAGAACACCGCTACCATGACGCGCGTAGATGGATGATTGCACCGACAACAGTTGGCGCGGGTATCAAGGCTATCAACGTGACTGCAAAACTCAAAACAGGTGCTACGGCGCGTTCACCATATAGGTTTGACAAAGCCGTTTATACTTACACTTATACGCCACAGGATAATACGGAAAATGAAACCCGTAAGTGGAATGATAAAATGTATTACCGTGTACTGAATAGAGATGAAATAAGTCGGAATAGTAAACTGGTTCAGAATCCGGGCTATTAATCCAGACTTTGCTAATTAATTAAAAAATCTACCCCACTTTTTGGGGTAGATTTTTTAATTTTAACCCATCCCTAAAGCACCCCTCAGTATTTTTAGGAACGTAAACCCAATAATGTATTAACGAAGAGACAAAACGCATTAACGAAGATGCAAGACCTTTATAATGAAGGGATATATGAACAAACGACGTACATTAGCATTAAAATTATAGGAATGTGTAATTTTCTATACTTTATATGAAAAGAAACAATTTGGCTATGTCAAAACAATACTACATCTTATTGCTGTACCTCTGTTTTTCAATAGGTTGCAAGCAAGAAAAACCATTAACGGATCCAGATTTTGCAACAAAATGGGCAGAAATGACCCTTTTTATTACTAAAAACACGCCTGGCAACTCACCGACTTATTCTTCAAGATGTCTCGGTTACATTGGTTTAACGATGTATGAATCAATCGTTCATGGCTATTCACCCTATCAATCACTCGAAGGACAAATAGATGGATTGGATAGTTTGCCAATGCCTAAAAAGGATGCTCAATATGATTGGAAACTGTCGCTCAATGCTGCCCAAGCTTTGATTTTAAAAAGTATTTACAACCAAACGTCTGACCAAAACAAACTAAAAATAGATTCTTTAGAAACAGCTATTTATCAATCATATACAACCAATATGGCTGATAAAGCATTGATAGACAGGTCAATAGCTTACGGAAAAGCCGTTGCAATAACCATTTTTGAATGGTCAAAAACAGATGGTGGACACAGAGGCTATTTGAAGAATTTTGATAAAACGATGGTTCATCCTTCTAAATTGGGTTCATGGAAACCACCCTTGTATGGGCAATCGTTTAGTCATTATCCACTTCATCCACATTGGGGCGAAAACCGCACATTTTTGAAAAAAGACCATGAAATCAAGGACCCCTCAGTAATTCCCTATGATACGATGCCCAATTCACCTTATTATAAGGAGTTTTTAGCTGTTTATGAACAAGAGAAAGCCTTAACACAAGACCAAAAAGAAGCCGCTGTTTGGTGGGGCGATGACCCCGACGAAACCGTCACGCCACCTGGTCATTCCTATTATTTAGCAACTTTGGCAATAAAAAAAGTAAACCCAAGCCTCATTCAATGCGCTGAAACCTATGCCAAAGTGGGTATAGGTGTCGCCGATGCTTTTATCAATTGTTGGAAATGGAAATACAAATTTTTTACTGAAAGACCCAACACTTACGTCACAGAACACATTGACCCTATGTGGCAATCCTTTTGGCCTGACCCGCCTTTTCCAGCTTTCCCATCTGGTCATGCCATTCAAGCCGCCGCAACGGCAACCGTACTGACGGAATTGTATGGCAAAAAATTTACTTTTACCGACGACACGCACAAGGGTCGAAAAAGAGATGGCTTAAGAAATACGGACTTCAAACCCAGACATTATAATTCCTTTTGGGAAGTGGCTGATGAAACCGCTAATTCTCGCTTTTATGGTGGTATTCATACGCATATGGACAATAACGCAGGCTTGGAAAAAGGTAAGGTTATTGGAGAAAACATAAATCAACTAAACTGGAAAAATGAAAAAAAATAGATATTTAGGTATCGGATACTTTCAAAGTATCCGATACCTATTCGCAATACTGAGGGGGTATAGATTTACGAAATCTTTAAGATTTC
>JANMJN010000565.1:0-2031 GCA_031371355.1 Saprospiraceae bacterium | reverse complement strand
CCAAAACCAATTCTGTATCTTCGTAAATGCCGTTTTTGTTGTAGTCAATCCATGCACGAAAAAAGAGGTTGGTTTGATAGCCCGACCAACTCAAACCTGGCGTGATACTGAGGGGGTATGCTTGACCTTTGGTAACGGTTGCCGATTTGTCTTTCCAGTCCGAATACCCGACGACGAAACGGTCATCGCGTGTTTTCGAACTGGCATTTGTGAGGTTGGCGAGTGTGACGTTTGCAATCCATTCGCTCCAGGGTGCGCTTGATTTGGAAGGGCAGTTAATACCGACTACGGGGCTTGTAACTGTAATCGGGGTAGTTGATACAGCGATGTTATTGTTTTCATTGCTTTCCAACTCAACATTTGCATCATCTATTTTCGCAATCACATAATATTGACCTACTGCTACATTTGAAGGCACCTGAACATAAACGGGAGAGTTTAACCCTATAAAACCGACTGTAAATTGACCATACAGTATTTTTGAGATGCGTAAATCATTAGCATCCAGTATGGCATTTGTCGAGAGATAGATACCTAAATGAAATGGAACAGTTGGTGAAGTGGCGGCAGTGCCAATATTTCCAAAACTTGATTGGTATCGGAGCGTATCACCCGCAGGCATTTGATTGTTTATCAAAATAAGATTCGATACAAATAAATCAGGCAAATTGTTTGATTGTAAAATAACTGAAACATTGAAGCTGCAAGTCGCCGCATTGTTTTTTGCATCTGTTGCAGTATAAATCACTGTGGTTGAACCAATTGGGAAAGCAAAACCTAAATTGTAAGTGCTTGATACTGAGGGGGTAGTCGTGCAGTTATCCGTTGCTGTTGGTGCAGTCCAAGTGGCAACAGCCGTTGTGCCAGTTGTTGTTAAAGCGATATTAGCAGGGCAATTTGTCAAAACAGGCGGTGTCACATCCGTCGCACAAGGGTCAACTGTGCCGTTCTGAATCAACACTGAATAATCCTCCACTTCTCCCGCCGCAAAAGTCTCACAAGCTGTCGGATATGCGTCTTTTTTCATTGAAACACGCATTTTTACTGTCCCGATGAATGCGGTTGCTGGAATTACCACAGGTTGATTGACACCACTACTGAGGCTGGTTTGTTCCAAAACCAATTCTGTATTTTCATAAATGCCGTTGTTGTTATAGTCAATCCAAGCGCGGTAAAAGAGGTTGGTTTGATAGCTTGGATAGGACAACCCTGGCGTGATACTGAGGGGGTATGTTTGGCTGCGCGAAACGGTGGTGGTTTTGTCCGTCCAGTCTGAATAACCGACGACGAAGCGGTCATCACGTGTTTTTGTAGTGGCATTGTTTAGATTTGAGAATGTGATGTTGGCAATCCATTCGTTCCACGGCGCGTTTGATTTTGAGGTGCAATAAGACAAATTTAGTTGTTCCAATTGGTAAACTGTACTTATGTCAATAGCAGATAATGTTCGACTATACAGGCGTAGATTATCCAATGTACCGTTTAAGTATTCTGTTGCACCAGGTACATTTGCACCGATAACAAAAGGTCGTGAGTCAGGCACAATGGCAGTTGCCAAAGTGCCTCGTCCAGAGTTAACAGCCTGACCATTCACATAAAGTGTTGCTAATCCTGATTGATAAGTTAAGGCAACATGATACCATGTATTGGCAGCAAAGCTATAGGGCAAATAGACCAATGAACTATCCCAATTATTAATTTGAAATAGCACTAAATCACTTTTTACCCACAGGGCGTAACCAAAGGTATTTTCAGCAGAATTAGACTTACAAAAGATGGGGGCATAAGAAAATGACCCATAATCTGAAATATTGACCCAAAATGTTGTTGAAAAAGCGGTTGTTGGGGAATTCAATGAAACAGAATTGGGAACGACAATGCTGCTTGTTCCATTGAACTGATAAGCTAAATTTGAAATCCCTGGCACACTATTGACATTCGTTGCAAGACCATTATTGAGGAAGATTGTTTCATCATTAGCGTTGTTTTCAAATTTCCAATACCCGATCAATCCTTGAGAAATATCTTGGG
>JANMJN010000544.1:0-7519 GCA_031371355.1 Saprospiraceae bacterium | reverse complement strand
CGTCAATTCTATATTTCATATCAAATCCTCAATTCCATTTATATGTCAACCCCTTCGACTCAACCGCCGCAATAAAATCAGAATCTACATACACCTTTTTATCTGTCGAATACAAGTGCACCGTTTGTCGATTGGTCGAATCTAATAGTTGTGTTTTGAGCTTATGTTTACCTTTAAACTTTTGACACATTTTTTCTAAGTCTTGAATCAATGTTTCCGTCACAATTTCAATTGGAATCATCAACGTGATGCTTTCTGTCAACGAATTACCGAGCGAAGCCAGTTGTTTCACGTCTTTTAATTTCAATTCAAACTCTTCTGAATTCCATATTTGCTTCATTTCGCCTTCAATCAACACCGAAACGCCCGGTTGTAGAATAGGACTGAACCGCGCATAATCCTCATTAAACAGTGCAAATTCCTGTGAACCTTTATAGTCTTGAATCACAAAAGAGCCAAAGCCCGTTCCTTTCCTTGAAATGCGATGATTAACAGATGAGACAAAAGCTGCAACCTTAACACGTTGGTTTTTAAGGTCTTGAACTTTATCTAACGTTGCGTTCGCATAAGCCAATTCAACTTTGAAATCGTCGAGCGGATGTCCAGACAAATAAATACCGACGCAATCCTTTTCATAATTCAATTTTTGAATCAAATTCCATTCTTCGACCTTTGGTACTGAGGGGTCTTCTAACATCGCATCGGATGAGGCTTCGCCGAAAAGTGAGACACTTGCCTCTGCCTTCTGTGATTGATAACCTGCACCATAGCGCAAAAGATGTTCGATAAAAGTGTCAAATTTGTCGGATTGGGCAAAATAAGCCGCTCTCGGCAATCCAAAACCATCAAAAGCACCAGACTGTGTGAGCGATTCCATCACTCGTTTATTGACTGTTCGAAGGTTTTGGCGCCGTACAAATTCGTAAATATCGTTATAAGGTCCATTCTCTGAGCGTTCCTGAATCAAGGCTTCGACAGCCGCTTCACCCACCCCTTTGATGGCAGAAAGAGCAAACCGAACATCACCTTTTTTATTTACTGAAAACTTGATATTACTTTCATTTACATCGGGTCCTTTTACCGAAATGTTTGCCGACCGACATTCCTCCATGAAAAAAGTAATTTTATCAATATTTGATTGATTATTGGACAAAACAGCAGCCATATATTCCGCAGGGTAATGCGCTTTTAGGTAAGCGGTTTGGTATGCTACAAACGCATAACACGTCGAGTGCGATTTGTTGAAGGCATAAGACGCAAAGGCTTCCCAGTCCGTCCAAACTTTTTCGCACGTCGCAATGGCGTGTCCATTGGCTTCACAACCAGACAAAAATTGCGCTTTCATTTTGTTCAAAACCGCAATCTGCTTTTTACCCATCGCCTTACGCAAAACATCGGCATCGCCTTTGGAAAAATTAGCCAATTTTTGCGATAAAAGCATGATTTGTTCTTGATATACACATATACCATAAGTTTCATGCAAATATTCCTCCATTGCATCGAGGTCATAAGTCACCTTTTCACGTCCCCATTTTCGATTAATAAAATTAGGAATATAAGCCAATGGACCTGGGCGATACAAGGCGTTCATTGCAATCAACTCATCAAATTTTGTGGGCTTCAATTCCTTTAAATACTTCTGCATACCCGCACTTTCAAATTGGAAAGTCGCATTTGTATCGCCCCGTTGATAGAGTTCGTATGTCTTAATATCGTCCAAAGGAATGGTGTCGATGTCAATTTTTCTCCCATGATTTTGTTCAATCAAAATCAAAGCGTCGCGCATGATAGTCAATGTTTTGAGACCCAAAAAGTCCATTTTGATGACACCCGCGTCTTCAATAACGTTACCCTCGAACTGTGTAACCAGTAAATCGGAGTCTTTTGATATAGCAACGGGTATGATTTCCGTCAAATCCTTGGGCGCAATGATGATACCCGCCGCATGAATACCCGTGCCACGCACCGACCCTTCCAAAATCAAGGCTTCGCGCAAAACGGCTGAACGGGGATCTGATTTATCGGCTAAAATCTCACGTAATTGTTTTGCATTATCAATATCTTCTCCGGCTAAACCCTCTTTGTCCACCAAACTACCTTCACCACTGAGGGGGGCTTTGAGCAAACGATTGAGCTTGATGCCGGGCTTATCAGACACCAATTTCGCTAAACCATTGGCTTCATTCAAAGGCAAATCCATGACTCGCGCCACGTCTTTGATTGACATTTTTGCCGCCATAGTGCCATACGTGATGATTTGCGCCACTTGGTTTTTGCCATATTTTTGAACCACATAATCGAGGACTTTTTGCCGACCTTCATCATCAAAATCCGTATCAATATCCGGCATTGACTTACGGTCAGGATTCAAAAATCGTTCGAAAAGCAGGTTGTATTTTATGGGGTCAATGTTTGTGATACCGACGCAATAGGCTACAGCACTTCCAGCTGCTGACCCACGTCCAGGACCTATAAACACGCCTAAGTCCCTTCCTGCCTTTATGAAATCCGCAACAATCAAAAAGTAACCCGCAAAACCCATTGTTTTGATGGTAAATAACTCGAAATTCAAGCGTTCCTCGACTTCTGCGGTGATGTCTTTATAGCGTTCGCGCGCCCCTTCGTAGGTCAAATGATGCAAATAATCGTCTTGATTTGTAAAGTTTTGAGGAATAACGAAGTTCGGCAACATGATGTCTTGCTTCAATTTCAAAACATCACATTTTGCAACAATCTCATTTGTATTGTCAATGGCTTCAGGTACATCGCTGAAAAGCTGCGTCATTTGCGACGTTGTTTTGAAGAAAAATTCGTCGTTTGGGAACGCAAAACGGGTATTTTTCTTTTGCGCATCTTCGTCTGTGAAGTCGTCGAACTTTGGCGTTGATTGCTTTTCGCCTGTATTGATACACAATAATATATCGTGTGCATTGGCATCTTCGCGGTCAACATAGTGTGAATCATTGGACGCAATGATTTTTACGTTATATTCTTTGGCAAAACGCAACAGTACCTCATTGACCAAAATTTGTTCCTTCAAATTATGGCGTTGCAACTCAATATAATAATCCTCGCCAAACATATTGAGCCACCACTCAAACTCTTTGCGCCCAGCATCCTCGCCGTGCATCAAAATTGCTTGTGGCACAGACGCACCCAAACAACAAGTCGTGGCAATCAAACCTGTATGATATTTTTCAACCAATGATTTATCTATACGTGGATACTTTGAGTACATGCCCTCCATAAAGCCAAGCGAACACATTTTTGTCAAGTTTCGATACCCCTCAGTATTTTTGGCTAAAAAAAGCTGATGAAAACGTTTGTCCTTTTTGTCTTTTGAAAACGCCTTTTGCGTTCGGTCAGCCACCAAATAAAACTCACAACCAACAATTGGCTTAACTGCATTGCCTTGTTTCGCGGCTTCTGCAACGAACTCGAACACGCCAAACATATTGCCGTGGTCGGTGATAGCCACCGCAGGCATACCGTCTGCTGCTGCTTTTTTAAATAATTTAGGAATCGAAGCCGCCCCGTCAAGTAGCGAAAATTGCGTATGGCAATGGAGATGTGAAAATTTCATTGTCGAAACATTTTGTTTCGCAAAGATACGTTTTTTTGGTTGGATACTGAGGGATGAGTTTTCCACAAAATGTATAAAAAAAAGCGGTGACAAGACCAAAGTCCGTCACCGCCATACTACACCCTCTATTATGAAAAATCAAACTTATTTTAGTTCTCAGAAAAATCCAATCTCGCCCCTTGTTTTTCGTAGGCTTTGCCCAGATTGTCATAACGGGCATTGATTTTATCTTTCAGTTCTTTTCTCGCAAAGAAAATGCGACTTTTGACCGTGCCAAGTGGCAACTGTAGGTCGTCGGCAATTTCTTGGTATTTAAAGCCTTGGTAATGCATCACAAATGGCACTTGAATGCTCTCATCGAGATTGTTAACCATATTAGTGAGTTCTTGCATCATAATATCACTTTCTGCACGATTAGGTGTTGAAACTGTCACCGAATTAATGAAAAATTGGTTGTCAGTGCCATCCATAATCGTGTTAGATTTTACTTTTTTACGATAATTATTGATGAAAATATTTTTCATAATCGTAAAAAGCCACGCTTTGAAGTTTGTGCCGCTTTGAAATTTATCGCGATTTGTAATCGCTCTAAATGAAGTCTCTTGGAACAAATCTTTGGCATCTTCGACGTTTTTTGTCAAATTGTAAGCAAATGAATGCAACATGGTTGACATTTTGTTTAAGTTGCTATCGAATTCTAATGTTGTCATCTTAGAAGTATTTTTGTCTGGTGATTGATTATGAAAGCTTTATTAATTGATTTTTTTGTCTTTTTACTGTGTTTCTCTTTTGATGTCACAAAGGTAATTCTTTGTTTAACAAAAAGCAAGTAATCGTTAAACATTTTTTAACATAGAATTTTAAATTTTACTAATGCTGTTTGTCTAAAGATACCATAAATCAATGATTATCAATTATTTATCACTATTTAGAATCATTATTCTGGTGTTTTTTCTTTCAGAAAAAAATGAAAATTAATTTTATTTTTACCCGTTTTATGTAGATATTGACAATTCCATTTAACTTCGTTCAACAAATTCACCCTTCAGTTGTAGATGCGCAGGACAAATTTAGACAATATGAATAAGGACAAAAGCCTATTATTTCAAAAAAAACTACTCAAATGGTTCGCCACCCATCATCGTCCTATGCCGTGGAAAGGCGTACGCGATCCTTATATTATATGGTTGTCTGAAATCATTTTGCAACAAACGACAGTCGCACAAGGCACAGCGTATTTTGAAAAATTTCGTCAGCGATACCCCTCAGTAAAAGACCTCGCAGATGCGCCTTCTGATGAGGTGATGAAATTGTGGGAGGGCTTAGGTTATTACTCGCGGGCACGCAATCTTCATACAACGGCAAAGTATATTGACGGTGAGCTAAAAGGTTTATTTCCAACAACTTATGAAGATATATTAAAGCTAAAAGGTATCGGACCTTATACTGCCGCCGCCATCGCTGCCTTTGCCTACGACTTACCTTATGCTGTTTTGGACGGTAATGTTTATAGGGTTTTATCTCGTTTTTTTGGCATTGAAACGCCCATAGATACCACTGAAGCGAAGCATATTTTTACAGAATTAGCCAATCAAGTTTTAGACAAAAAACGACCCGCAGACTTCAACCAAGCCATCATGGACTTTGGCGCAACGCATTGCACACCCACTAAACCTAAATGTGCACAATGCTCCCTCGATTCCGAATGTTCCGCTTTCCAAGACAATAAAGTAGCTTTTTTGCCCTTGAAATCAAAAAAAATGGTGCGCCGAACCCGTTATTTCAATTATTTAGTCATCAACCAAGGGGATTTTGTTTTTATTAGAAAAAGGACGGACAAGGATATTTGGCAAGACTTATACGAGTTTCCACTTATTGAAACGGAAAATTTGGTCGAAATACTGAGGGGGGACGAAATATCAGATTTTAAAATTGATACAACCGAATTTCGCCTTCTAAAAAAGTCACAACCTTTTCAACAACTTTTAACACATCAAAAAATTATTGCAACGTTTTGGGAATATGAAGTTCACAAATCTAAAACTGGAGATTTACAGAGGCGTGGCGATTTTCAAAAGGTTGAACGTAAAAACTTAAAAGATTATGCCCTTCCAAAAATTATTGACATATATTTAAAAGAAAAAGTTTTGACTTTGTTTTAAATTCTTTCTTTTTTGTTGAAAAATTAAAAAACCTTTTTTTACTTTTGTGCTATACTCAAACCTTTTAGAGGAAACCGAGAAAGCTTTTTTTTTAATCAAATTTAAAATCCAAAAATCATGGTAAACAAAGTTACGTTAGTAGGACGTGTAGGCAGAGATACCGAAGTACGCCGCCTTGAAAATGGTACACCTGTAGGCAAATTCAGTGTGGCCACGAATGAATCTTATAAAGATAATAACGGTGAATGGCAGGAATTGACTGAATGGCATGAGGTTGTTGTTTGGCGCGGTGGTGCTGAATATGCTGAAAAAAACATCAAACAAGGAGATTTGGTATATGTAGAGGGTAAAATAACTCATCGAAAATATACCGATAAGAATGGTATTGAGCGATTATCAACTGAGATAGTCTCTAGCCAAGCTCGGGTTATGGCGAAAAAAGGTGTTGGAGGAGGCCGTGATGCGAGTTTCCCTACGGAAGACTCTCCTTACGCAAATCGTTCTTCTTCCTCTCAAACATCGTCAACACCCTCGGTTACCCATACAGAAGCATCAAAATCTGTTGATTTCGAAGTCGTTCCGCAACATGAAATGGCGGACGCTCCGAGTATGGAAGGTGGTAACGATTTGCCTTTCTAAATACTTGATAATGATAGATTTATATAAAAAAGCTTTCCTTCTTGGTAAAAGAGAAGGAAAGTTTTTTTGTTATACCATAACACCCCTCAGTATTTTGCGTTTAAAGACGGTTTGACATTCAGTTTTAATATAAATATAATGACAGTTCAGAAAATTTTAAAATTTACCCTTGTGCCTTTTGCCTTTTGTCTCTTGTTGATTGCCTGCGGAGAGGACACATTTACGCCTAAACCAAGAGGTTATCCACGTGTATTTTTACCTGAAAAAGCCTATCGGCAGTTCGATACAAATTTTTGCGCATTCACGTTTCAGTATCCCAATTATGCCGTTTTTGAGCAAAAATCCTTATTTTTTGAAGAAAAACCACCTTCTAACTGTTGGTTCAATATTAATGTACCAAGTTTGAATGCAGAGATTCATTTCAGTTATTACGATATTCACGGAAAAGCGGAGTTTGAAAAACTAAGGAAAGATGCCTTTGAATTGGCAGGTAAACACGTAATAAAAGCAGACTTTATTGATGACCGACCTTTCCGAAATGCTCAAGGTGTAGGTGGTTTTGCATTCGATATTCAAGGTCCTGCGGCTTGCCCTTTTCAGTTTTATATGACGGACAGTACGCGGCATTTCCTTCGAGGTGCTTTGTATTTCAATGCCAAAATGCAACCTGATTCACTCGCGCCGATGATTCAGTTTCTAAAACAGGATATCGAAAAAATGATGGAGACATTTGAATGGAAGAAAAGTTGATTCCAAATTTCCAAGATTTCACCAAGGCGGTTGAAATTTTGGCATTTGAAATAAAAGTTTAAACCATATTGGTATTTAAACGTTACTTTTGCAGAAATTAATTTATTACTTAATTATAAATCATTAATAAAAAAATGGAAGTAGCTACGAAAACGCCGGTACTTTTATACACCGAGCAAACACCGAATCCCGAATCTTTGAAATTCGTGACGAATCGGATGTTGTATCGTGGCACGGCTGATTTCCGCGATGAAGCATCAGCAAAAGATTGGTCGCCTTTGGCAATCGCTCTTTTCGAGATGCCTTTCGTGAAGGGCGTGTACATCTGCAACAACTTCGTGACCATTTCGAAAGAATTTAACTACGAATGGGCTGAAATTATGCT
>JANMJN010001313.1:0-1928 GCA_031371355.1 Saprospiraceae bacterium | reverse complement strand
CGAAGGTTTGAACCTTCGCAAGGTTATTGCTCAATTATTTATTCTTCTGGGTTCACATATTTATAAACAATCGCTGCTAATGCTGCTCCACCAAAGCCACCCACTAAATAAATCCAGAGATTCGACCAATTGCCCAATTGTGCCATATTTGAAGCAACTGAAACGGCAGGATTGAAGACACTGCCAGACACACTGCCGAGCGTATATATCAAGCCAGTTAAGGTGAAACCGATGGATAATCCATAAAAATTATTGCCTTCTATGGTTTTTGAGGTTGCCACATTCATGACGACCCAAACGAGGGCAAAAGCACCTAAAATTTCAGCCAAAACGGCGGGCATAATGCCAAAATACTGAGGGGGTGGTTCAATCGGAAAAACGATGGGTTTAGCAGATGTTAAAACAATTGTAACCAAAGCGGCAGCAGCAGCACCTAAAAATTGCGCCACCATGTATGTTCCAGCCTCTTTTACGTTTAAGCGACCGCGTAAAAAAATTGCCAATGTGACAGCAGGATTAAAAATCGCTCCTGAAATATAGCCACCTGCATATATCAAACCTATCAAAACCACACCGATAGCAAGCGGCTGCAAATCAGCAGAAACCTTGGCATAAGAAGTCATGCAAACCGTTAAGGTGAGGAAGAAAGTACCAATCAATTCTGCAATAAGTTTTCTGAAATTCATTTCGACTGTTTTCGTTACGGGAAAATATACCTGTCAATAAGTGTTTTGCTTACTTTTGCGCGTTCCACAGAACACGGGCGGCAAACTTATAGAATTTTAATGATAGGCGAATAACCCCTTTGGTTTATTTTAAAATAAAAAAAAACCTGAAAACGTATAAAATCGTCAACAGGTCCTCCAATCGTGTTAATAAAATATCTTTTGCAACGGTTTGCCTTCATAAGACGACCAATTGCCTATTTGTCACTTTTTTGTCAAATTATAATATCTTTTTTATGAAAATTGCACTTATCGGTTACGGAAAAATGGGTAAAACGATTGAAAATATCGCGATACAAAGGGGTCACGACATCGTTTTATGCCTTGATGTCAACAACCCAGAAGACTTTAACAGGCTCGCAGAAGCCGACGTTGCCATCGAATTTACAAGACCTGAATCTGCTTTCGAAAACCTCAAACAATGTATCATAAAAAAAGTTCCCGTGATTTGCGGAACAACAGGTTGGTTAGAGCAATACGATACCATTTCTGACATGTGCCGTCAAAACGATTCAGCTTTATTTTATGCTTCGAATTACAGTATTGGCGTCAATATCTTTTTTGAAATCAACCGGCGTTTGGCTTCAATGATGAACAACTACCCGATGTACGATGTGCGCATGGAGGAAACGCACCACACTCAAAAACTCGATGCGCCAAGCGGTACGGCTATCACATTAGCCAATAGTATTTTAGAAAATGTAGAAAGAAAGACAAAATGGGTTTGTCATACTGTTGAGCCACGAAATCCCGATTCTTTCGGCGAGGGGGCTGCTGATGAGATCAATATTACGGCTAAACGTACTGACCCTGCACCCGGAACGCATATCGTTACCTACGAATCGCCTATAGATACGATTGAAATATCACACACCGCTCATTCACGCGAAGGTTTTGCAACGGGTGCTGTCTTAGCAGCAGAGTGGATTTTAGGCAAAAAAGGTGTGTTTTCGATGAAGGATATGTTGGGGTTTTAATGGTGAATGGTGAATTAACCATTAATCTCGCCGAATTATCTTCTTGTCCACAATCTCCCGTTGAATTTTGTCCCGATACTGTGCGCTTATCGGCATCTTTATGTCGCCAATGAGGGTCAACGTTTCGCGTTCGATGGAGTTGACAAAGCGATTGTTAATCAAATACGACCTATGAATGCGCGAAAATACTGAGGGGGGCAATTGTTGCTCAAAATTGCGCAACGGG
>JANMJN010000506.1:0-10659 GCA_031371355.1 Saprospiraceae bacterium | reverse complement strand
CAATACCTACTTAGTTACAAATATACTATAACGCTGTTTAGATTCCAAACCTTGTCAGAAAAATCAAAGCCGCCCGAAGTTGAAAAGACATCGAGCGGCTTTGTTGTTGTGGGCAATGGGTTTTAAACTCATTGACTCTTTTTAGTTGTGAAGAAAACACAGCGAGCAAATAGCCCCGTCATTTTACTCAAGTTGGGGAATATTATACCCAATTATACTGTCAAATCTGAAGGTACATTTCTTTTATACTCTTATTATCTGCCCTTAAGTTTCTGACTAAATTGAAAAGGAGCAATGGCAGGGTAAACTTATACAATCCATACGTTTTTGAGGATTTTCCTCTCATTCTTACTTTAATTTCATAACATAAATAACAAACATTAAAATGAAAGCTTTAAAGAAAACATGCACCACCGTCCTTATGCTACTTACAATCGTTGCGGCTCATGCGCATCAATCAAACATTATCGGGATGCACTGGGGGCAACCTTTTGACATCTCAATAGTATCCGCTACTCCAGCAACACAAAACATTACGCTGTCGTGTATGACGACATCGAACAATGCCTATGAATTGGTGTTAAATAAAGAAGGTTCAATTTCAGAAGACCTCGAGTATTTGATATACAATGCTGAAGGGCTTGTTATGAAAAGCAGCCGCATCGAAGGCAATAGCGTCGCTATTGATTTGACAGATTTGGATTCAAAGACGTTTTTTCTTATTGTTTCAAATGCATATGTTTCAAAAACATTTAAAATTGTTAAGAAAACAGAAAATAATGGTGTTATCACGATGAGTAAATAGAAGTCAATTGGGCATTACGTTCCTTATAAAACAAAGCCGCTCGAAGTTGAAAAACATCGAGCGGTTTTGTTGTTGGAAACAGCCTTTATACTGAGGGGGGTAATAAACCTACTTCACCTGTAACCCCATATTATAAAACATAAACGCATAAATATCCGCGTGTTCTTGAATCTGTTTGTCAGTGGGTTTTCCAGCACCATGACCTGCCGAAGTTTCAATGCGAATCAAAGCAGGATTCTCTCCCGATTGTGCCGCTTGTAAAGTGGCTGCGAACTTGAAAGAGTGTGCAGGGACTACGCGGTCGTCGTGGTCGCCAGTTGTCACCATCGTTGCGGGATATTTAGTCCCTTTTTTAATATTGTGCAACGGTGAAAACTTGTAGAGATAACCGAAACCATCTTTTTCCTCACTCAAACCATAATCGGTTGACCAAGCGCGTCCGATTGTAAATTTATCATAGCGCAACATATCCAACACACCCACGGCTGGTAAAGCGACTCGGAATAATTCAGGACGTTGTGCCATACAAGCACCAATCAATAAACCACCATTAGAACCGCCTTGAATGGCTAAGAAATCGGAAGCCGTGTATTTTTCTTTGATGAGATATTCGGCTGCCGCGATGAAATCATCGAAGACATTTTGTTTGCGTTCTTTTGTTCCTGCGGCGTGCCATTCTTCGCCAAATTCACCACCACCACGAAGGTTTGCGACGGCATAAATACCGCCCATGTCTAATAAAGCCGCACGAGAAGGACTGAAACCAGGGGTCATAGAAATATTGAAACCGCCATAACCATAAAGGAGTGTTGGGTTTTTACCTGTTCGTTTCGTTCCTTTTTTCATCGTGATGAACATCGGTACTTTTGTGCCGTCTTTGGATGTGTACCAAACTTGTTTGGTGATGTAATTATCTGAATTGAAATCCACTTTTGGCGCTTTGAAAATGGTGGATTTCATTGTTTGGATATCTAATTGGTAAATAGTCGGAGGACGCGTATAGCTCGAAAAGGAATAAAAGGCTTGGTTTTCATCGCGTTTGCCACTGATGCCGCCAATAGTACCGATGCCAGGTAGTTTTAAAACATTTAAAAGCTTGCCTGACAAATCATAAAACTTGACAGCACTCGCCGCATCGTGCAACCAATATGTCACCAATTTGCCGCCGACAATCCCTCCGCCTTGCAAAACATCTTTCGGATGTTCTGGCACAATCTCTTTCCAATTCTTTTCATCGGGCATATTGATATTGACAGCGATGATGCGGCTGCGGGGTGCTTTATAATCGGTTTGAATCAAAACCCAATCACCATCGTTGTCAATGACATTCCAATCGTTTTTGAAATCATTGGAAATAGTCAACCATTCACCGTTGTTTTTCAAGTCCTTGATTTTCATCATATTGCCCTTGGTACTTTCGGTTGGATAGGCAACAAGAAAACGTTCATCATCGGTTGTTTCAGCCCCAAAGCGACGATTTTTGTTTTCGGTATCTTCCATAATGAGTTGGTCATCAGATTGCGGTGTACCGACTTTGTGGAAGTATAGTTTACCAAATTCTGCTTTGACGGTCAACTCTTTTCCTTTCTCTGGCGTTGGGTATTTTGAATAATAAAACCCGTCGCCAGCCCAAGCGATACCTGAAAATTTGACCCAGCCGAGTTCTTCTTTCAAGGTTTCGCCTGTTTTCAAGTCTTTGATATAAACTGTTTGCCAATCAGAACCTGCTTTCGAGAGTTGGTAAGCCATTTTATCCCCTGCTTTGTTGAATGAAACAGCGCCCAAAGCGACAGTTCCGTCCTTCGAAAGGGTATTTGGGTCAATGACTACTGAGGGGGGCGCATTGAGGTCATTTTGGACATATAATACAAATTGGTTTTGCAAGCCATCGTTTTTATAAAAATAATACTTGCCGCCTTCTTTGAAAGGTGAGCCGAATTTTTCATAGTTCCACAACTTTTCAATGCGTTCCTTTGCGGCTTGACGGTTGGGGATTTTATCGAGATAGGCATAAGTGACTTCATTTTGTCGTTTGACCCAATCTTTTGTTTCTGTCGAATTGTCGTCTTCGAGCCACCGATAAGGGTCAGAGACTTTAGTGCCGTGATAGTCGTCTATTACTGAGGGGTCTTGCCTTGTAATGGGATAAGTGGGTTTATTGCTTTGCATAGTTTGTGCTTGTGATGAAAAATTAAACAGCGTTAAAGAGATTAATAAAGTGCTTGGTAAAACGTTCATTTTCGTAGATTGATTGATTTTGTGATGAAAAATATTATAAAAACAATAGATTTTATGTGTTTGTTTAAAATAACTTAAATTTGTCCTCACTTTACTTTTCTGTGATGAATAAAAAATTCAAAAATAGAAAATAGCTTCTTATTAATTCAAAATATTATGATGTTTAAAAATAAAGGATTTTCTCTGCTTTTATGCTTCTTTTTTGCTTTTATAGGTGGTCTTGAATCTCAGGACTACGTGACAGACCTTAAAAAAGCGAACCAGTTGCTTACCGTTGCTCAAGAACGAGACCGCGTTGCTGCTGAAGCACTGCAAGATGTAAAAAGCCGTCGCCTGCGGTTAGAGGAAGACTTGGCTGATGCACTGGATAATCCGAAGTCAATTTCTAAAGAAGAGAAAAAGAAACTGGCAAGTGAGATTAAATCACTGCAAAAAAAAGAATCGGATTTGCTTCAAAGACGTAAATATGCGAATAATCTTTTGTTAGATGTCACAGATATCATGCAAGCGACGCCGAAGAAACGTACTAAGTTTATTACTGAGTACGAGAAGCGTTATGGTGTAATAAAATTAGAAGAAAATATTGAAAGTCAAGCTGTTACGACTGTTAGCCCTCAACCGACTAAAGAGATCAATCCAGAAGTTTTGAAGCCAGTCAGTAAAGAAAAGATGAATAAAACGACGATTGCTGAACTTGAGAAATCAACATCAAATCCATCGCAACCGTTTGTAGGCATTGAAGTTATTGCTCCTACACCAAATGCATCGGATGATAAAGAAAGCAAAAAAAAAACAAAAGGGGTGAAGCCCAAAAAGACCAAAACTGTTGCCACAAACGATACGAAACCGAAAAAAAATGACTCTAATTCAACGACCGATAAAGCAATTAAAAAGAAATCAGAAGCTAAAGCCAAGCCGCAAAATGTCGAAGTTATTGCTGATGAACCAAAACGTCAAAAGAGATTAAAAGAAAAAGATAATGCGAATACGATAACTCGACCAGAATCCAGCAAAACAGCCTTAAATTATAAGAAATTTGACCCAAAATATGATGTTATGTCAAATACACCTTCAAGTTTGGATTGTAATCTGGCATTCGATGGCATGGACAGTTTTACAGGTAAAAAGAAACAAGAAACAATACCCATCGTATTATTCGCACATACCGACGATTTTATGCGGGCAGCTATGAAAGATAAAGATTATGTCACTTGTACAGCAACGGCAACGCGTATTGAAGGCAGTCGAATTGTTTATCTGAATTTGACCATGACTATTCAAACGAAAGATGCACAAAGGACTTTTGGTTTTTTAGATAGAGGTGCTTTGATTATTTTTCGGTTGATAAATGGTAAAAGAATCAGTTTGGCAACCAATAAAACAGATATTGGTGTTGTGGACGTTGAACGCGGGACGACGACTTTTCGTGCGCAATTGGCTGTTTCTGAAGCGGTAGAATTGACGCAAGCTGAATTGGATGCTATTCGAGTGTCATGGAGTGTTGGTTACGAAGACTATGAGATTTTTGATATGGATGTGCTGCGCAATTTGTTCAAATGTTTGGATAAAAAATAACGGATAATGGATAGTTTAGAATGGATAATGGATAATATCCGTATTTTCAAATTGACTGTTGAAGATGCAGATTGGCTTTCAGTAATTGCTAAAAAGGCTTATTTCGACAATTATACACATCTTTGGTACGATGACGGTGCTTGGTATGCGGAATATTGTTTTAATGTAGAACAACTGCGACAAGAGCTTCTTGATGAAAATGCACTTTTTTTTGGCGTAGAAGACGCAACGGAACCGCTTGGTTTTTTGAAAATTAATATTGACTACCCCCTCAGTAAAGAATATTGTCAATCGAAAGATTTAACTTTATTGACTTTTGATACAGATGAAATCCAAAATGCACTTGAACTTGAAAGGATATATTTGACGAAACAAGGACAGGGCAGGGGCATCGGACAACGTTTGGTTCAATTGACTTTTGATGCAGCTCGTTCACACGGGAAAGATATGGTTTGGTTAAAAGCGATGGATGCGAGTCCTGCGATTGGTTTTTATGAAAAAATGGGTTTTACCAAATGTTGTACAATGAATTTGGGTTATGAAAAAATGAAAACAGAACTGCGGGGTATGAAAGCCATGAAGAAAAGCATCTTTTCTAATTGATTATTGCACATTGATTATTGTTTGTTTTCGTAATAATCCATAAAAATAGCCCCATCCGATGCTCTCGGATGGGGCTTGCGATATGAATGATTTACTAATATCCTTAATCTACGTTGTCGTGTAAAAACGAATTACCACTTGTTTTCAATTCATCGTTTTCATCAATTGACCAGCCCGACATCATCTTTTCAGAAGAGTGTTGAACAGAATCCAATTTAACACCACGACGCAAATAAGCAGGTTCGTTTTCCATCTCGATAATCGTCTGTGGATTACTCAATTTCAATGTATTCACACTTGAACGCAAACGCTCTCGACGTGCCTGTTCTTGAACCAAACGGCGGCGACGGTCTTCTTCGTTTCCTTTGTCTTCAACCTTAATTGGCTGTTGCGCCGGGGACGGTGTTTGTTGTGAATTGAACACAGGCGATTTCGGCTTTGAAAAGCGTTCAGATTCAAACTCTATAACAGAATTTGACCCCTCAGTATTTTCAAAGCCAAACCCGAAAAAATCAGGCTTTTTGTCTTTTTTGACGGTATCCTCGTCCAATGAAACGACAATTTTACCATCATTACGACCATGTTGAACATTAGGAGCGAGACGGCTTTCAAACCCCGTAGCGATGACTGTTACAGCGACTTTGTCACCCAAAGTATCGTCATAACAGTTACCCCAAATGAGGTTAGCACCTTCACCTGCTTCTTCTTGTACAAATTCAGTAACGCTGAAAATTTCATCCATAGTCACTTCCTTCGTACCACTTGTGATATTAACAAGTATGTGTTTCGCTCCTTGAATGTTGTTATCTTCTAAAAGTGGCGAAGATAAAGCGGCATCAACTGCTTTCAATGCGCGATTTTCACCTTCTGCCAAGCCAATGCCCATGATTGCGACACCTGAACCGCGCATAACCGTGTTCACGTCTTCAAAGTCCACATTGACATAACCTGGAACGGTGATGATTTCGGCGATGCCTTTTGCAGCGGTTGTCAAAATGTTGTCTGCTTGGGCAAAAGCATGAGAAACAGACATATTGCCATAAATCTGACGGAGTTTGTCATTGGAAATAACGATGATGGTATCAACGTTTTTCTTCAACTCTTCCAGACCGTCTACGCCTTGTGTTACCCGTTTTTTACCTTCAAAAGTGAATGGTAAAGTAACGATAGCAACGGTCAAAATGCCCATTTCTTGCGCTGTTTTAGCGATGATAGGTGCAGCACCTGTACCCGTTCCACCGCCCATGCCAGCCGTAATGAACAGCATTTTAGTACCATTTTCAAGATAGCGTTTGACATCGTCAATGCTTTCAAGGCAGGCTTGTTTGCCACGTTGCGGCTGTGAACCGGCACCCAAACCAGCCGAAACGGATGGTCCGAGTTGGATGCGCGTCGGCACTGGGCTTAGCTCCATTGCCTGTGAGTCTGTATTGCAAATAGCAAAATCAACGCCGATGATGCCTTGCTTATACATGTGGGTGACTGCATTTGAGCCGCCACCGCCAACACCTATAACTTTTATGATAGATGGTTCTTCTTGCTTAAAATTAAAAACCATTGTTGTTCTGTTTAAGAATTAGGAATTATGGTTTCATAGTGAAAAAGTGGGCAAAATACTGAGGGGTAGATTATTTCAAATCTACATCAGGTTCTGCTTCAAACCATTCTTTCGTCTTTTTGAATATGCTTTCCAACCATTTACCGCCTTGTGGTTGTGTTTTTTCATCCACTAGTGGATTGTCAAATTTGACAGTCTCCAGAACGGTTTCAATAATTGGTTTTTCTTCAACAAGTGGACGTGAACGGACATTCTCCTCTTCAAAAGCAATGCCATTTAGTAATAAACCAATCGCTGTTGAGAAAATAGGGCTTGCCACCTGTTCTGTATAGCCATGACCGAGATGCTCAATCGGTACACCAATACGTGTACTCATGCCTGTATGGAATTCACAAAGTTTTTCGATGTCACGGAGTAAAGAGCCACCACCTGTCAATACGATGCCACCAATAAGTTTGCGCTCATAACCAGAACGTCGGATTTCCCAAACCACGTAGTCGAAAATCTCCTCCATACGTGCCTGAATAATACGTGCGAGGTTTTTTTCGCTGATTTCCTTGTAATCACGACCTTTGATACCTGGAATCGTGATGATGCGATTGTCGTACACTTCTTCTGACATTGCTGCGCCAAATTTGACTTTTAAGGCTTCGGCTTGGTGCTGCATAACGGTACAACCTTCTTTAATATCAGAAGTAATGACGTTGCCACCAAAAGGAATGACCGCAGTGTGACGAATGATACCTTCTTGGAAGATAGTAATATCAGTCGTGCCACCACCAATGTCAACAAGAGCAATACCTGCTTCTTTTTCTTCATCGCTCAATACGGCGACAGCAGAAGCAATCGGCTCTAAAGTCATGCTTTCAACTTTCAAAGTTGTACGTTCGACGCAACGGTGGATGTTGTTCGACGCCGAAATTTGACCTGTGATGATGTGGAAATTTGCCTCAAGACGCACACCACTCATTCCAATCGGGTCGGTGATGCCTTGTTCATTGTCAACGGTGTATTCTTGTGGAATAACATGCAGAATCTTGTCACCAGGAGGCAACACAAGTTTGTGCATATCATTCATTAGCCGTTGAATGTCTTTTTGGCTGATTTCGGTGTGGTCGTTATCGCGGGTTAGGATACCCCGATGTTGTAGGCTTTTGATGTGTTGACCTGCGATGCCCACATGAACATGTGTGAACTTCGTTTTAGCCATGCGTTCAGCTGAGGAAACAGCTTCATGAATAGCATTTACGGTCTTTTCGATATTTGTAACAACGCCGCGCATCACGCCGACGCTATCTACTTTACCGACACCAAGAATTTCTAATTTGCCGTGTTCGTTTTTACGACCAGCGATGGCACATACCTTCGTTGTACCAATGTCGAGAGCGACTACAAGGTCTGTAGTCGTCGGCATTTTTTGCTCATTCATATCGCAAAAGTTTTGTTTCGTGCACTTGCGTACCCGACTGTTAATTATAGCGTTTCAATATCCAACTGTTTATTTGATACTGTTTTTTCCTGTTCTGATAGGCTGTTTGTTTCTGTTATTTTAATGTGTGAAACACATGTTTAGTAAAAAAACAATCAACTTAAAAATCTGAAAATCAACTAATTGTAATGATTCTTTCTGCAAAAGTAAGTGCTTTGAGCATCTTTATCTACTGCAAAGAAGAGTAATTTTTCAGATTTAAAAAAACTTTATGCACAAAAAATTGAAAATCAATGAAGCAAAGTGTGGTATGGCAGAAAAATATATCTGTTATTTAGAAAGTCTGTGCTTTGTTCCGTGTAGTTTTACAATTTGCTTACAAAGCTATGGATTTATGTCGTACAAGCAAACTTTTTTATCTATAAAATTACTTTTTTTAAAATTTATATGACAAAACAAGAAAATTGGCAGAATTTTAAATGCCTATAAATTATTATTTTCATTTATTTGACAAGAATAAAGTTAAGATAGTCTTTCATTCAATTCAAGAATTAACTCTCTTTTTCATCATTCAACAGCATATCATATAAGAGACGTGTATGCTTGCCAACTTCAAAAGCCTTGTTATCAATTGCTGTTATGGGGGCGATCCGTTTCGTACTACCAGTCATAAATACCTCATCTGCCTCTAAGACCTCTGCAAGTGTTACCAAACGTACCTCAACAGGCATCACTTTTGGCGCAAATTGTAAGATGCGTTTTCGAGTAATACCCCTCAGTACTCCTGCATCTGGCGTAATAAGAATACCATTTTTCACGATAAAAATATTGCTTCGAGACGATTCTGTAATGTGCCCATGTGTATGATACAAAACATCGTCTGATGCCGTCAAGTGCAAATGTGCTATAATAGATATAGGTTTTGCATAATTGATGCTCTTAATTTCAGCCAATTCACGTTGATGCTCCACAGTCATTAATTTCAATCCTTTCTCAAACGGATACATTTTGAATGGTTTAGCAATCATGAATAAATTCGTTTTTTCTGCAGGAGTGTAACCATCAAGTGAATAACCTCCCGTGCATACAAGTTTGACACCCAATAGATGATGATGGTTCAATCTAATCAGTTCCATGATATTGCGCTGCAATTCTTCCCTTGAATAAGGAACGGTTAAACCCAAAAGCCATGTTGAGTTTTCAAATCTATCCAAATGATCTTCCATAAAAATAGGGCGACCATCAATCGCTTTGAAAAAATCGAATACACCATACCCCCTCAGTAAAGCAAGGTCTGTGATGTTCAAATTGGCATTTTCAATGGGCATTATTTTGCCGTTTAGGAAAGCATATTCTGTCATATTGTATATTTTATTGTCCAAAACCGCCACCTCCGGGCGTTTCAATCACAAAGGTATCACCTGCCTTCAAATTCGCTCCTTCAATGCCGCCTATTTTTTTCTTTTTCCCATTATTTAAAATCAAATACTGCCGCCCTACTTTGCCATTTTTACCACCCTTAAGTCCAAACGGCGCGATTTTTCGATGTTGTGTCAGAACTGATAGTTCAACATTTTCCAAAAACGTCAATTGTCGAATAATACCATTTCCGCCTTTAAACAATCCTTTTCCACCTGAATTTTGCCTGATTTTAAACAAATCAAGCCGAACAGGATAACGAAATTCCAATATTTCAGGGTCAGTTATCCGCGTATTTGTCATGTGCGTATGCACAGCGTCAGTGCCGTCAAATCCATTTCCTGCGCCGCTACCGCCACAAATCGTTTCATAATAACCAAATGTATCGTTGCCAAAAAGGACATTATTCATCGTGCCTTGTCCACAAGCGATGAGGTTTAAAGCCTTCAAAATCGTATCTGTCAACCGTTGACTTGTTTCGACATTGCCGCCTACAACTGCGGGACACCCCTCAGTATTTTTTGGAAAATTAGGGTTCAGAATCGAATTTTCAGGCAAAATGAGTTCGACATTTTTCATAAAACCTTCATTCAAAGGAATATTTTCAGAAACTAATAAACGTAAAACATAAATAACGACAGAGTTGACTATGGCAGGCGTTGCATTCAAATTGCCTTTATGAACAGGCGACGAACCCGTAAAATCAAAGACGATTTTATCGCCAAAAGTAATATTGACTTTCAACAAAGTACCATCGTCAAGTTGTTCTTCTGCGGCATATGTATTGAGAGGATGACTTGAAGTCACCCTCTCAATGCCGTCGGTACAAAAATGAGAAATTGCATTTTTCAATTTTGCAGCGGAATAGTCTTTCAATTCCTGCATATAATAATGCACAGTATTTATACTATGTTCTTCTACTAATTTTTGTAAAGCTGTTACTCCGTTAAGATTTGCTGCCAAAGCTGCATTCAAATCAGCTAAATTTTCTGACAGCGAGCGGGTAGGGTATAAGCCGTTTTGAAGTTTATA
>JANMJN010000504.1:0-2979 GCA_031371355.1 Saprospiraceae bacterium | reverse complement strand
CATCGAGGTTATCCAAAGCATTGTCCGTCAATGTCAAATACATGCGGTTGTGGTCGCTTATATAACCGTTTGATTTTAAAATATTAGCTTGACCAATAACAGTTTGAATTTGTGCCAAAGAAATATTGAGTTTTGACAATCTTTCAGGACGTAAAATGATTTGATATTCCTTCGTTTTCCCACCAATAACAACTGTATTCGACACACCTTTGACGGCAGACAAAAAAGGTTTTATCTGAAATTGAGCTATCCTTTTCAACTCAACGGCACTGCGATTACCTTCCAATGAATAACCCATAACAGGCAAAATGGAAGGATTCATTTTTTCAACAGAAATAGCGGTATTGGGCGGCAAAGCGGCTAAGGCTTGATTGACAAACGCCTCGATTTGCTGTTTGGCATTGTCAATATTGGCGTCCCATTTTAAGAAAACAGAGATTTCACAACTGCCGCGCGCCGTGGTGCTGCGGATATAATCCAAGCCCTCCGTCCGTTTGATGATGTTTTCCAAAGGCACTGTCACCAACGTCATCATTTTATCAACAGGCTGCTGTCCTGCGTCGGCAATGACTTTGATTTTTGGAAACGTAATATCAGGAAACAAACCCGTTTTCAAGTTCACATAACTAAAATAACCCGCTCCCAACAATAGGCAAATGATGGCTATTATTGGAAATTTATAGTGGACATGCTTAATATGGTTTTGTTCCATTTTACTTTTTTAATTAAAAATACTGAGGGGGGGACTAATGAATTTCACTGGTTGATGAATGAATTTCACTGGTTGATGAATGAGTTTCACTCGTTGATTACTCCTTTTTAATAGAAATAGCCGTAGAATCTGCCAATCCATAGCCGCCTTGCAATATAATTTCGTCACCCATTTTCAGATTTCCCGACTTGATTTCTACCCATTCACTCGTTTGTAAACCAATCTTAACAGGCGTTTTAACAGCCACACTATCCACAACACGCATGACCCAAAACTCTTTTTGCAATTCATCCATTTGCAAGGCATTGGTCGGAATACATTTGCCAGAACCCGATTGTTTGTAAGGAAAACGCACCATGACGTTCAGATTTTCAGGCAAGTTTTCATTGGGCAGCCGAATAAAATAAACTTGTGCTTGCGACACCGCATCTACTGAGGGGGTCATGCCACCGATATTCAAATTGAGTGTTTTGCCATCAGGCAATTTAATTTCACAAGCCGTTCCAACGCGAATCGTTTGGTGATATTCATAAGGCACATTCACAAGGATAACCAAAGAAGAAGGTTCGGTCAAAACGGCTAAAATATCGCCTTCGGCAACATAATCGCCTGTGTGAATATTCAGCGTTGACAAAATACCCGATGCATTACTCACAACTGTTAGGGGTTTATTAAAGACTTTGAGCGATGTATCAATCAAGTTAAATTCCCTAAGTGCGTCCTGCTCCTTCGTTTTGATGTGACAAAACAGCTGTCCTCTTTGTATCAAACTGCCAATCGTAAAACCCAAATCCAAGACATAACCTGTGGCATTGCTGCGGATATTTGCCGTTTTTTGAAATTTTGTTGTGCCATTGAGGGTTAGATATTCGGTCAACGGTTGGTTTTTAACCGTTGTTGTGGTCACTTCAATCGTTGGTTTTTCCTCATCGACTTCAACTGTTTCGCTCGGTTTTTCTTTTTTATTGTAAAGATAAGAAACCGTCCACCAAGTGGCAGCGACAATCAAAACACCACTCAATACATAGAGGAGAATGCGGGTATTGTTTTTCTTTTTCATTAAATATCTTTCGTTATGATTGATTTTTTTTGACCACTGATTGGTCAAAAAAAATCACCAATTCAAATAATTATATTGATTCTTCAGCAACCACAAAGCCGATTGCGTTTGTATTTTACTTTGATTCGTCACCGCATAATTTTGTAATGAAACAACATATTCCATAACCGACACTTGCCCTAAAACAATCTTTTCTTTAATGATTTGCAACAAAGTTTCCTGTGCTTGCAATTGCTCATCAATCAAGCGGAGACTGTTTTGGGTGGATTTAATTTGTTGCGTCAAATAGTACAAATTGGTTTGTAATTGCTTGGAAGTAAGTGTTTTAGACAGTTTTAGATTTTCAATTTCCAAAGCCGTTTGTTGCGCCACTTTTTCTTTTTGATGACCATCGTACAACGGAATCACCAACCGCGCACCCGCACTAAAACCTAAATTGCGATAGATATTTGTAATGTCCGTACTGTTAATCCCAGCATTGCCAAAGACATTGAATTGCGGCACGTATTTCAACTCACTCACCTTTTGTTGCAGCGCAAAATTAAGGCTGTCGGCTAAATATCTTTTTTCATAATTATAATTGTCAGGCAAAGGATTTTGAACAATTAGGGGTGTGTTTAATTGGTAAACAGTTGTATCACTTAATCCAGCCACTGTATTTAACTGCCCAAACGCCGCTAAAACTTGCGTGCGTTGCGCTTCGATACTGTTTTCTTGATTTTTTAATTCGATTTTTAAAAGCAGAAAATCACTGACCGGCAACAAGCCTTTTTTCACCAATTGCTCAATAATCTTTTGTCGTTCATTGATGATGTCTGTGATTTTATTAAAGGCATTGATTTGTGCTTGTGCTTGAAAAACAGTCACATATTGGTCGGCAACACTTTTATCAATGTCGTGCAACGCTTGCAGTGTAGCCAAATCAATAGATTTATTCGCCGCTAAATTTTGATCAAAAAGCGTTTGCACCGTTTTCTCATTGAAAAAGTTTTTGCTCACATTCCATTGCGCCGAGTACAGACCGCCGTTCGTGATGCCACCATCGTAACCAAAAGCTTTGGCATCCGGTGCATTGGTAATCGAAAAGAATTTTTTATTGTTAAAAAAGAAAGGTGCGAACAGGAAATCAGAGGAGAAGTAAACTTGAGGTGCTGTGTTTTGCGCTTTAATGATATCGTTTTGAATCAATAAAATCTGCTGTAAATTG
>JANMJN010000478.1:0-4279 GCA_031371355.1 Saprospiraceae bacterium | reverse complement strand
TCAAAACCTTATGTTTAGAAATCGGTGCGCCTTACGTATATTGGCGTGAAATCACCGCTTGCAATGTCGCTGCGGGTTGGATAGACGACCAAAAATATTCGGGTTATACCGTCGAACCTGCCTCTTTTAATACATCTGCTGCCGATTATGCCCCCTCAGTATTAAACGATGGACAAGTTGTTTTCACAAGCGACCGCACAACAGCCACTGGTGATGCCGTCTATGCTTGGACAGGAAATAAATTCAGCGACCTTTTTATTGTTGAAAGCAATAATGCAAAAAGTTTTGATAAACAACTCAATACAAAAGACAACGAAGCAACAGCAACATTTACCGCCAACGGCAACGAAATGTATTTTACCAAATCAGGGAACGACACGACTGTTTATTATTCAAAAATATTCTATTCAAAAAAGATAAGCGGGACCTGGACAACGCCTGAAGTTCTGCTTTTTTGCAAAGAAAAAATCCGCTATTCGACCCCCTCAGTATCTACTGATGGTAAAACGTTGATTTTCGCTTCAAACGACCCTGAAGGCTGGGGTGGCTATGACCTTTACGAATGCCCTTTAACTTCCGAAGGTTTTGTTGAACCAAAACTGATGCCCCGTACGATTAATTCTCAAGGCAATGAAGCCTATCCTTTCATAGATGGCGATACCTTGTATTTTGCCTCTGATTTTCATACAGGTATGGGAGGATATGATGTTTTCAAGAGCTATAAACTTAAAGATGGCTCTTGGTCAAGTCCTTGGAATATGAAGCCGCCCATCAATTCAGGCTCCGATGATTTCGGTTTTGTTATTGATAATCAATCTGTTAAGAAAGAAGGTGTCTTTCAACAAGGGTATTTTTCATCGAATAGGATAGGAGGGAAGGGCAACGACGATATTTATCGTTTTGAGCGCCGCACACCCCCACCGCGTCCTGTCGTGGTAGTGCCAGAAAAGCCCAAAGAGACTAAAATCGTCTATAAAAACACCCTCGACATCATTGTTTTGGAAAAAGTATTTCAAATCAATGACAATCCAAATTCAAAGGTATTAGGTCGTAAACCGTTGGCAGATGCCAAGGTAAGTATCACAATGAATGGTAAAAAAAGAGAAATGACCGTCAATACTGAGGGGGTCGCCTCGCTTGATTTGGACGATAATACGGACTATGCTTTCATTGCATCACACGATGGTTACTTGAATAATTCAGAAAAATTCACTTCAAAAGGTTTGGGTAAAGACCCTGCAAACCCCATCCGAAAATTTGAAGTTGAGGTTGTTTTGGATAAAATCTATAAAAACAAAGAAATTACTCTTGATAATATCTATTACAACTACGATAAATGGGATATTCGGACGGATGCTGAACCAACTTTGATAAAATTAGCTCAAACATTGTCTGAAAACCCGTCCATTAAAATTCAATTATCGAGTCATACAGATTGTAGGGGAAAAGACGATTATAATGCCACTTTAAGCCAAAAACGTGCTGAATCTGCGGTCAATTTCCTAATTTCCAAAGGTATAGCAACTGAACGTTTAGTGGCAAAAGGCTATGGCGAGTCGCAACCTGCTGTCCTTTGTGATTGTGCAAAATGTACCGAAGACCAGCATCAGGCTAATCGGCGGACGACGTTTAAAGTGTTGGAATAATGAGTCATTGGTCAATTGTCATTGGTTGTAGATGACAATTGACCAATGACTAATTGTCGTATTGAATGATAAACTTAGACAAATCGGGTTCCACTTTACGCTTTCTCTTGACTTCATAATCATAAATTGTTTTACCTAAATTTGCCATAAAAGGATAGCCGACGGTCTCATAATCATATTTATCATCATTGAAAATGCCATCAGAATTGCAGTAAATAACGGCTGTGAGCATAAACTCAATCTTTTTTTCAAAATTAACAATATAAGCATTGTCAAGCAAAAAACCGTAAGCATCACCTACCTTATTAAAGATCCGAATCGAATGGGGGATCGGCTTTTTAGAATCGCCAAACATTAAAAACTTGCAATAACTGTCATACATCGCCGTGTCTTTTGAATATGGCGGATTGGTCGTTTCTGTTGGAAATTGCGACATATACTTGTAAATCAGCTTATAAGCATCACTTGTCAAGTCAAAACGTTGTTTTTGGGGAACACTTTCAGGAAAAAGTACCCCCCTCAGTATCGCCTGTTGATTTTCAAGTGGGAAGCAGTTTTTGTATGTAAAATCAAAAGGTTCTTCAACTAATTTATCGCCTTGCATATAACCTTTGCCTAATTTTATAGGCTCATTTGGTTCATAAACTTTTTGATTCACGAGCATCGGTTGCCGATAAAGGTCAGTTAACATTATATCATCACCATCGGTTTTGTTTCTAAAAATAATGGGATTTGAGCGTCGGTTTTGTTCCCTCGACATCGGTATTTGTAAACGATGAACGATGCGGAGGTCTTTATACCCTTTTTTATAAAGTGTTTCGTTAAACGCCTCTTGCCCTATGAACTCATACAAGCGATTGAACGCATCATTATCACTTACTAAAAGGATTTTTTTTATATAATGCTCAATAGTAGGCATTCCACCGTTTTCAAGGTTCGATTCATCAGTCGTTTGTTTGATTTGACCAACAAAAGCAGAATCTGAAAGCATCCACGATTGACGTGTTAAGCCTTTGATATTCAGTTGATTGAGCTTTTCTAAAGCCAAAAGACATGCCGGGAATTTGACCGTTGAAGCAGGATAAAAATATTCATCTTTATTAATCCGATAACTATAACTTTTGAAAGTAGGTGTATTGTTTTTGTCTCTATCTATCTGTGTATAAAGGATTTGAACACGATATTTCGACGGTTCTGCAAGGATTTTGCCGAACAGTTCGGGTTTGTTTTTGAGTATATTGACGAGCAATTTATCCGTTTTCTCTTGCGAAAAAGCGGTGTTTATAAAGAAGATACACGCCAGAATGAGCAGTTTTTTCATCTTATAATTGTTAGGTTTGAGTAATTTTTCAGCAAAGTAAAAAACTAAAACTATCAAATGAAAAAAAGTACCCTTTTCCTTTCGCTTTTAGTGTCTTGTCTTGTAAAAATGCGCCTCACTGTATCCCCCTCAGTATGAGACTCTTCTAAATTGACATATTTGTTTTTTACACGCAATGATTTTAATATTTATAAAAAACTCAAGAATATAGATTTAAAAAACATTGAAAAAAATATATTGCGACTCTTTGTGTAACTCTTATGTTTTGGCTGATGATTTGCCTAACTATGTGCAACGAGCTTACAAAAACGAATTTTACAATTTTAAGACCATGACAGAAGAAACTAAAACACAGACAATAGAGTGGAGCGTTGTCCGACTAAATTACGCTGAGCCATTTGAGCATTTTTTGACGAAATCTCTAAAGCCATTTGTGAATAGCCTCATTCAAGCAGGTATCGTCGAGCGTTATTTTTGGCAGCGTGGCTACGATAAAGGAGCACACATCCTGTTGTGTATGAGAGCGGAAACGCAGACGCTCAATGAACTCGTTTTACCGAGTTTGAATGAACATTTTAACCACTATGTCGAGGATTTGCCTTCCTTTCGACCATTTGAGAATCCAGATTTTGAGCCGAATGATTCTATTCAAACAGCTGTCTATCAGCCTAATATTGAGGAGTGGGGCGGTACGATTGCCATGCCAATTATTGAGCGTTTTCAACAGGCATCGAGCGAAGCTGTTTTGAGTTTTATGGCTGCCAAAGCTGACAAATGGTCACCCGTTGAAGCGTTAGCAACGGCAATTGAAATGCATTTAGGATTTGCAGATGCTTCGGGCATGAAAAAAGAAGAAGCGATTCAGTTTTTTGATTTTTGTCTGATGCGGCACGTCAAAGAGCCATTTTCCTTGCAACTTTTTGAATATATTTTCAAAAAACAGGAAAAACCTTTGGTTGAATTTACTGAAAAGTTGTGGGCATCATTGAAAAGAGGGACTTTGTTCAAAGAGCGTTATTACAATCAATATCTTGAACATTCTTATTATACTTCCGAGGATTTGAAATTGACTTTTCGCAAAAGAAGTCTTGATGTTGAACCTACATTTTCATCAATTTGGATGTTATTTGCTAAACTTTTTGAAAATACCAATAAACGTTTGGGCTTACATGGTCGGCATGAATTGTTGCTTTATTATGCCATTTTGAGGTCTTTAGAGAAGGTAAATGTGGTTGAAAAGTATTGACATTTAAATGTTTAGAAATTAAATATTATAAAGACTTTAAGAGTACATTGCACTTAAAGTCTTTTT
>JANMJN010000471.1:0-1884 GCA_031371355.1 Saprospiraceae bacterium | reverse complement strand
AACGCCCATCCAACCATGCGCGGCGAACCCAACCGAAGATAAGCGGCGATGGAGCCATAAGTCGTCACTCGCCCATACGGAACAAGGCGTACAAGGGCAAAAACGTCTTCCCAATAATGATTTTTTTTATTTGTCATTTGATAAAATTGTCATCGGTCATTAAGTCATTAGTCAATGGCAATTGACTAATGACTATTTTTTTATAGCCATCATCAAACCATCACGTAGTGGCAAAAGTAAACATTCGACGCGGGCATCGGCTAATACTTTTTTATTGAAGCCATCGAGAATTTGGGTATCTAAGTCCTTTTTTTCTCCGACAACTTTGCCACTCCACAAGACATTATCAGCAATTATCAACCCACCAGAACGGGTTTTACCCATCACCAAATCCCAATATTTTGGATAATCTCTTTTACCTGCGTCAATAAAAACGAGGTCAAAAACTTCATCCAAAGTAGGAATAATTTCCAAGGCATCACCTATCAAAAGCTTTATTTTTTCTTGAAAACCTGATGTTTCAATGTATTTTTCAATGATATGCCTTAATTCGTCGTTTCCTTCAAGAGCATATAAAAGTCCACCATCAGCGACCCCCTCAGTCAAACACAAAGCCGAATAACCTGTGAATGTGCCTATTTCAAGCACCCTTCGCGGCTGCATGAGTTTAGCAATGAGGCTCAGAAACCGTCCTTGTAAATGCCCCGATAGCATACGCGGTACAAGGGTTTTTAAATGCGTTTCACGAACAAGCGCTTGCAACACAGCACTTTCAGGCGAGGTATGTGCTTCGGCGTATTGTTCAATTTTAGGTGACAAAAAATCCATACGAAAAGGGTGAATGATCTAAAAATAATGGATGAAAAAAAGATTAAAATGTGAATATCTAAACAAAAACACGAATGACTTTCCAATTTTCCATTTTCTTTATTACTTTTGCAGCCGTTTTAGAAACAATATTGGGTTTTGAGGTGAAAAGTATAAAAAAAGGAGTTGTTTTACTCATTTTTAATGCCAAATTCTCTGACTTTATTTTATAAACTTTTAAAAATAGTAAGCCAATGCCTTGCGGTAAAAAAAGAAAGCGTCATAAAATTGCGACGCACAAACGTAAAAAAAGACTTCGGAAAAACCGCCACAAGAAGAAGAAGTAAAAATTGATTTCTAAATCCTGATAGCAGACGTACGTTTTTGTAATAATATCGTTTCGCTTAGAGAGGGTTGTTTTTGCTAAAAAAAAGTCAGCGTTGACATTGTGGCTTAGTAAGAAATAGCGAAGGAATGTCGGAAATCTATTAGATTTTCGGCGTTCCTTTCTGCGTTTTATTATTATCGTATTTATTTCAAAATATATATTTTGAAAAGCCACTTTTGAATGAAAATTCTAAAAATGATAATTGGACAAAAGTCCTAATTTTACTGTTTCATTTTTTACTTTTCATTTTTTACTGAGGGGGTATATTTAAGTAAGCGTGTTTTCTTTTTTCAATTTTTTTTTCGATTTGAAAAGACCTGAACCAAATAAAGATATTGGAGAACACGGCTGAAAGAATAAAAAGCAAACGGAATTTGACCATTGACCTATCTCTTATTTTACCCTAAATTTTTGTCGTTTTTGTCAAATTTATCTGCCCAGCCTTTCCTCAACTCCCGTTTTGGAATCCTTGTCATGAACTTTTCCAAACGGCTTTCAGAACGCATTGACATGAATAAGCACTATTCAACACACCTATTCGCAACGATTTTGTACTAAACCTGCCTTGCTGTCAATCTAAAAGCGTTGACAATGGAAAAAGAACTTGTTATCCATTCGACGCAATCAGAGGTTGAAATCGCTCTTCTCGAAGATGGAAAATTAGTCGAACTGCATCACGAAGTAACAAG
>JANMJN010000421.1:0-3103 GCA_031371355.1 Saprospiraceae bacterium | reverse complement strand
TTATTCAATCGTTGAAAAAAGGTCTCTGTTCAAGCCCAAGGCTTCCAAATGGGTCGCCGCCTTGACTTGCGTTAATGGAATCTTCATACCTGTTGCTTTTCCTAAATGCATGGTGGCTACTTTCGCGCCGGTTGGCAGTGTTATCCAATCTTCCCAAGTGAAGGCAATGCCGCCAAGCGGTAAGACTTTGACCCATAATTTCCAAGTTGTCGGCAGACCATCGGCACCTACCAACCACAGGTAAGAATCGCCCGGCGTAAGACCGCCCGAGGCGTAAGACACCAACAACCCCTCCTTACCATCTGCCAAAGTCACCAAGCTGCGTGTGACACCTTCATCATATATTTTGACCACAGGATTGAGCCAAAACGCATCGTTTATGAAAATTTTATAGGCTTTTTGAATCAGTTCTTGCGCCTTTACAGGGTCAGTCACTTCCGTTTGGTTTTCCCAAGCCTTGCCTGAAACCTTGTGAATGTCTAACAGCACTTTATTGTTTTTCCATTCGACTTGTGCCATATTGCGTTGTTTATGCCAAACAATCGCATTGCCCGCTCGTGATGTCCAACTGATATAATTCGTAGAATCCCAAGCGGTTTTATTAACGGCTTGAATCATTTTTTGCGCTAAGGCTTCTGCTTTATCGCCTTTTACGCCCACAGGCAATTTTTCATTAAAGGTATAAAACGCTGCACCGAGCAGCACGATACCGACTAATAGGACGTAGCCTATTATTTTAAAGACTTTTTTCATTTTTATGACTGTAAAGTTGGTTTGATAAGAATGATTTTGGCGTTTAAACAGGATGGTGCGGAAATTGTTGAGAGATAATGTAAAAAGGCATCCCTCAGTATGCTTCTATTTCGTTAACATTTTCCAAACGCATGTCTTAAACTACTGTTAAACCACCCCTTAAAGATAGGTGTAGATAGCGTGTTCATGGTCTTGGGTATGAAAACCTAATTTCATTCACACATATAAACCTGTTTTACTTATGGTACGCACTTATTTATATCCGTTTTTTCTGCTATTGACTATTTTTCTATTTTCTAATTGCTCGCGCGATGCGATTGAAGGAACGGGACCTATCATCATTGAAAACCGCTCGGGCTTGCGGGGTTTCGATGGTTTGATTTTGGAATCCAATTGCGAAGTTCGATTGATTCAAGCGACCCAATTCAGGGTTGAAGTGGAAGGTTATGAGAGTTTGATCCCTTTTGTCGAAACGTATGTGTCACAAGGCATTCTTGTCGTGCGGCTTGACCCCAATTTTCGCTATCGGTACAACAATATCATCGTTTACGTATATGCTCCCGATGTCTGGGACATCACAAACACAGGTTCTGGTAAAATTTGCACGAACAACAGACATGATTTCGGCAACGAATTGCGCGTTGCCAATTCAGGCTCAGGTGTCGTCATACTGAGGGGGGATGCGGACTTAGCGAAAGTAACCATTTCAGGTTCAGGCTATGTCGCATTGGACGGCAATGGCTCGAAAATAGTCGCAAGGCTGACAGGTTCGGGCTATTTGGCAGCCTTCGGTTTCGAGACGTTTGATGCAAATGTGCAATTGACCGGCTCTGGCTACGCAGAATTGGACGTTTCCCGTTTGCTCGAAGCATCGGTATCGGGTTCGGGCAATGTGATTTATGAAGGTTCGCCGAGAGTTGTAGCTTCAGTAACGGGTTCGGGTCAAGTGCGGCGGCGGCGGTAGGCGTTTCACGCCCCCCTCAGTTTGATGACGATATACATTTACGAAATTTTTAAAATTTAGTAAATGTGGTTATTCGGCATGCACTACACATCCAATATCCATTGCCCTGCTAAACCAATGCGTTGCTTCGTTTCTTCGGTGATGTATTGCTTTTGGTCAATCTGTTGCGGTTGTTCTCTTGAACAAAAGTAGCTGTGGATACTTCTGCGGTCGTGCGCCGTTTCGTTGTTGGTGCCGCCGTGCCAGACGTGCGAATTGAAGATATAGACAGACCCTGCGGGTGCGATGATGCGTATCTCGTCGGGGTGTTTTTGCATCGGGTCAGCCATCGCTTCATCGGGCAATATGCTTGATTTATGCGTACCAGGCACGATGCGGGTTGCGCCATTGTGTTCCGTAAAATCATCTAAAAGCCATATCGTGTTGCAGACTTTATAGGCACCATGAGCGACAGAATTCCGCCAATCCACATGCAGTTTTTGCAATCCTTTCCCAGGTTTTGCGGCGCGGTAATTCAATGAAGACAATTTGTATTGGCTGCCAATAACCGCTTCAATGCCTGCCAATACGCGCGGATGCGTATAAAACTTATCAAACACCGACCCTTTATTGACCAAATCCGCCAAACGGTCTGCCCCCGCTTCTTTTGGATAGCGCATGTACTTGGATGCCATAAATTCTGCGCCTGCATTCTCACCTTCTGCTTGCATCAATTCGGCAAGGCGGTTATTCGCTTCTGCGACTTCAGTTTCAGTCAGTAATTGACCTAAAAATAGGTAGCCTTCACGGTCTAAGGTTTCGATTTCTTGTTGTGTGAGCATGATGAATGATTATCTTGATTTACTTTTGTTGAATTTTATCCCCCCTCAGTATTTTGCCATGAAATTACTAAAAGTATTTACCAACAGATACACCTAATCTATAAGATTTCTGCCAAGTTCTCACATAAGTTGGATTACCGTTTCCTAAAGGGTTTGTAGTAGGTGGATAAGAAGTGGTTTCTACTGCTAAATTGACAGCAAAAGTAAGTTTCAGCTTTGGGAAATCATATTTATTAGAAAGATTCAAAGACAACGCTCTTCGTTTTAGATGGGGTGCAAACCCAAACATAGGATACAAACTCGTTATTACACGACCATTCTGAACATTGTATTTAGGCGCAATGAGAAAATAATCATATTTTTTATCAAAGTATTCAAATAAGCCTCTGTTATACTCCCCTTGGAGTGAAATGAAACTGTGCTTCCGTATTTTGAATAAATTTCGCTCATATCCCAAGCCCGTATAAATCTGATAACGACCACGCCCAAACGCCAAAACAGATACCTCGTTTTGCATATCCTCTCTGCTTTCCATCTTGGCGTAACGCTGGCTATAGAGTTTAGG
>JANMJN010000408.1:0-6757 GCA_031371355.1 Saprospiraceae bacterium | reverse complement strand
GCTGACATTCATCAACGACGACCTTCGAACGGGCATGAACCGTGCAGCAGGCGAAGGTAAATTGATTTTTCTTGAATTTTGGGCAAACTATTGTACACCCTGTAAAGTGATGGAAGAATATACCTACAAAGACCCGTCGGTAATCGGGCGTATGAACAGCAACTACGTACCAGTAAAAGTCAATATCCAAAGTTTTGATGGGTTTGACTTGAAAAATCAATACAAAGTAACTGTTTTACCGACCATCATTGTTCTCGACTCCAAAGGTCGTCAAGTGGCGCGTTACGAAGAGTCTATGTCCGCATCGCAACTAACTGCCATACTCGATAAGCACAACTTGCCACAATATCGCAGCCGTGTGGTGACAATGGCGAATAGTTATAGCGAGGGCTTCAGTACCCAAACAAATAAACCGACAACCTTAGACTCGCCAACAAGGTCTTTATTTTTACCTTCGGCACCACCGACACCCGCACATTCACCTATTAATTCATACAATAATGTGCCGTCGCGTAAAGTCATTGCTCCTGACCCTGTTGCCAAAACATCTTCTGATGTGGGCGAAAAGCGCGCGATTCCAACAAACGGTTTTACGATTCAAACAGGTGCCTACGGACAGTTAGCCAATGCCCAACAGGTTGTTGCGGAGATGCGATCGAAGGCGGGCAACCAAAAACAATATATTATGCAAAGCAAAGCAAATGGGAAAACGACTTATCGGATTTTCATTGGCAGCTTTGTGACGCGACAAGAAGCCGATGTTTTCCGTAGAAAAGCGGCTATTGAGGGTTATGTGAGAAGTTTTGGGGACTTTGCAAAGAAATGATAATTTATATTGCTGTATTGATAAATGGCTGTATTGTTGGTAACAATACAGCCATTTATCAATACAGCAATACACTAAAAAGTCTCATTATTCGCAATCATCTTCTTCAAAAAACGCGGTACTTTGAAGCGTTGACCGTGCAATTGCTCATAAATCGCACATTTTGCGACAAAAGCGGCTCCCCCATAATCATTGATGTATTGAAACACACCACCCCTTACCGACGGAAAACCCCAACCTTGAACGCTGCCAAAATTGCCCTCCGCCACCGTCATAATAACGCCTTCGTGCAGACACCATAAAGATTCTAAAATCTGAACAAATAAGAGCCGTTCGGTCAATTCGGCGGCATTATACTGTCCGAAGGACTCCTTTTTCACATCGTCGTTCAAACCCTGCCAGAGTTTGCGGTTGCCTTCACGGTCATATTCATAAAAACCAGCACGTACATCCCGACCATTACGACCATCATTTATCATCATTTCCAAAGTAGCGACAGCCGGATGTCGGACATATTTAGGTCCATACAATTCAGCCGCTTGCCGTTCATATTCACTGATCAAATCCAAAGACTGATCGTCCGCCCACACCAAAGGACCATATCTCATACCCGATTGAATCCCCAAGTTTTCAATCAAAGCAGGCGAAAAACCTTCTTGAAGCATTGCAATGCCTTCCAAAATGTAGGTATTGCGCACACGACCACTGAAAAAGCCCCAAGAGTCCTTAACTACAATCGGTATTTTTTTTATCAATTTGATGAAATCAAACGCCCTTGCAATGGTTTCATCGCTCGTCGCTTCACCTTTTACGATTTCAACCAGTGGCTCATCCTCAACGGGTCTAAAGAAGCGCATACCTGCAAAATTGGCAGACCTATCCGTTGTTTTGCCCAATTTTGTAATCGGAATGGAACTTGTATTGGACGCAATGATGCAATATTGGTCGAGATAACCTTCCGCTTCCTTGATAACTTTCGATTTCAGTTGCTGATTTTCATAAACCGCTTCGATGATGATGTCGCAATTATGAAACTCCTCCATTTTCTCTGTTGCCAAAATACGGCTCAAGGTTTCTTGGCGTTCTTTTTCAGTGATTTCTTTATTTTCAACCAATAGGCGCATTTTTTCAGCCGTATAATGCTTACCTTTTTCAGCAACGCTGCGCGAAATATCCTTCAAAACCACATTCAAACCCGCCCTTGCACAAGCGTAAACAATGCCCGAACCCATCAAACCAGCCCCAATAACACCTACTTTTCGAGGTCTAAACTTACCATAACCTTTAGGACGACTCGCACCAAACCGTATGGTGTTGTAGTCAAACCAAAAGGTTTTTATCATGTTTTTTGCTTCGCGTGACAAACAAACATTGACAAAATAACGGCTTTGAATGAGACAAGCCGTATCAAAATCAACACGACTGCCCTCGACAAGTGTACTCAAAATGGCTTCATAACAAGGGAAAATATGCCGCGTCCGTTTATATTGTTCCGCCGTCAAGCGCCGAATCGTCTCGCCCGTTTTGGCTTCACGCACCGAACCATCTGGAATTTGCTCCCCCTCAGTATCCCAAGGTCGGCTGTAGTTTGGATTGTTCAAAAGCCATATCCGAGCCTTTGCCAAAAGGTCGCGCTCATCCTCTGCAAGATCATCAATGACACCCGCCACCAACGCTTCTTTGGGGTTGTAATAATGCCCATCGCAAGCCACATGATAGGCTTTTTCGATGCCCAACAACCACATCAAACGAATGATTTCACCACCACGCGGCATCAAACCCAAGGACGTATCAGGCAAACCCAATTTAATATCAGAACGATCAATCGCAATGCGGTGATGGCACGCCAAAGCTAAACCAAAGCCAGGTCCCAAAGCCGTTCCATTTATGGCTGCCACAACGGGCGCACCTGGGCTTTCTAATTGACGAAAAAACTGAGACAACTTTTGAGAGGTCTGAAAAATAGCCGCCGCATCTTTACAGTTATAAAAGAAATCGAGGTCGCCCCCGTGCAAAAAGTTTTTTTTGGCAGAAGTGATGATGACACCCCTCAGTAATCCCTTCGCTTTTTCGGATTTAAGGTGTTCGAGGACAGGCACAAAGGTCTTTCCAATCTCATGACTGATGATATTATAATGGAAACCCGCCATATCAAGCGTAAGTGTAACAATATTATTGGTGTCTTTTTCGTATCGAATCATATATAATGGTGAATGGTGAATCCTTGAATGGTGAATAATTATTATTATGGGAACAAATTTAGAAAGTTTTGAAACATAGGGATCGGATAAAGGCATTAATATCGTTTTTTAAGAATTTTTTAAAAAAATGATATAAATTCCGCTATTCCATACCTTCACCTTTGACCACTTAATTATTTACTCGTTACTTTGCGGATAAAAATATTTAAAATGAAAATTCAAAAATTACCTTTTCTACTCCTTTTACTCAGCTTTTTTGCTTGTCAACAAGCCGCAGACAAGCCCAAAGCAGAACAATCTACCGTCAACAATACACAGTCTGCCGTTGCTAAGAAAAACATTCTTTTTTTTGGTAACAGTTTGACCGCCGCCTATGGTTTAGATGATGTGTCCAAAGGTTTTGTTAGTCTTATTCAAGAGCGCATAGATTCCTTGAGTTTACCTTATCGCTGTATCAATTCAGGACTCAGCGGTGAGACAACGGCGGGTGGTTCGCAACGTGTCGAATGGGTCATTAGCCAACAGCCTGTTGATATTTTTGTCCTCGAATTGGGCGGAAATGATGCTTTAAGGGGCTTAAAAGCAGATGAAAGTGTTAAAAACCTGCAATCCATTATTGATAAAGTCAAGTCAAAGTACCCCTCAGTAAAAATCATTTTGGCAGGCATGGAAGCCCCGCGCAATATGGGCAATACATACACAAAAGATTTCCACAATATATACCCAACTTTAGCCGCTAAAAACAAGCTGCCGCTGATTCCTTTTATTCTGGAGGGTGTTGGTGGCATCGCTGAATTGAACCAAAAAGACGGCATCCACCCAACCGCCGAAGGCAACACAGTTATTGTTGAAACGATTTGGAAAACCTTGAAACCCTTGTTGAACTAGGTTTTATTTATCTTTTTTCTCATCTATTTGTTTCTTTTCCCAACTAATTTTAACTTTGAGACGCAATTTTTAATTATGTCAATTTTAACTAAATAACAATTCTAATGAAAAGAAACTTTACATTTTGGACGCTGCTTTTTGCAGTCACTTTTTCATGGGCAGGTACGCCTACAATGGATGGCGTTTTTGATGGAACAGGTGTTTGGGGTAATGCTCGCGCTTCTTCCGACCTGACAGCTGGTTGGAGCGATGCAAATGCGAAGCGTTTGTATATTACTTTTGATGCCAATTACATCTATCTCGGTGCTGAATTGACCACCAAAAGTTGGCAACAATTTGCTTTTCTTATCAATACAAAAGCTGGCGGCGGGGCTGCTGACTCTTGGGCGCGTAAAATTGCATACAATCACACCAATAAACCTGACTACGTTTTTCGTGGCAATTTTGGTCGTGATAATCCAATCGTCGGCAATGATTACGGCAATTATGCAGAATTCCACACTTGGGACGGTACACAATGGACTGGCACCGGCACACCTATCGTTAACAATGGTGTTACTTATTCAGTTGCTGATAATATTCCAAATGACTTTACTACTGCTGATGGCTTTATTGAAGTTCGAATTGCTCGCACAGCCATTACTGCGGCTTCGCAAGCGGAAGTCTTGGATATTGCATCTCTTGATGTTCAATTTTTAATCGTTGGTGACGGTACCAATCACGGTTCCTTTGATGCCGTACCCGATGACAATAATGCTGCTGATTGGGATTTGGCGACACCTGTTAATGTGAGTAATTACGCTCCAAATGTTGTGATTGGTGTCACATGGCTCGATTTTATGGCTAAAACAAGCAAAGAAAACACAATTGACTTGTTTTGGTCAACGGCATCTGAAAAACAAAATAGCCATTTCGACATCCAACGCAGCGCAAACGGACGCGACTGGACGACCATCGGCACTGTCAAAGGTAATGGTACAACTGCGGCAAAAAATACTTATAAATTTAACGACAATGCCCCCCTCAGTCGCCTCAACTATTATCGCTTGAAACAAGTCGATTTTGATGGCAAATTTGATTATTCACCTACCGTTTCGGTCAATATTCTGACAAGCGGCAAAGGGTTGACCATCTATCCAAACCCTGTTTCAGACAAACTCAATGTGGTGTCAAATAGCCTTGATAGAGAGGGGTCAGTTCAAGTCTTTGATATGAAAGGGTCATTGGTGAAAACAACACTATTGATTGGCAACTCTTTAGATGTCAGTGATTTACCCATTGGTTTGTATCAAATGCGTCTTATTGATAGCAAAGGTACAACCCTTGACATAGCTCGTTTTGTTAAGAAATAATCTTTTTTTAGACGATAAGACATAAAGTAAAAAGACGATAAGATTCTGTTGAGTCTTATCGTCTTTTTACTTAATATCGTGTTGTTTGAAAAAAAATAAATTATTCAAAAACAATCTTTTTCAAAACAGGTTTTGCACTATTTTCAAAATCAAGACGAACAAAAAACAAACCCGTTCCAATATCCTTTTTATACAAAACGAGTTGGTTACTTGTTTGATTTTTAATAGAAAAAACTTGCCGACCGAGCGCATCAAAAACGGAAAGGTCAAATTTACCCCCCTCAGTATTTTTATCCCATTCAACCCGCATTCCCTCATTTGCTGGATTTGGGTAAACTTTAACTTCTTGATTTTCAATATTTTCTATCGCTAAAGGTTGGGCACCGCACACAAGCCGTTGCATAAAATCTGTCATTTTGGATTGCCAAACAACAAAAGAAGCTGGAATATTTGTCGGTGAACTCGGATAAATATCCGTATGCCCACCACCTGGTACGCTGACTAATACGACGGGAATGCCCAATTCAACTGCACGCGGCGCAAGCGAACCATCTCCATCGCCATAAAATCCATAAACATTTGTACCATAGCCATAAGCCACCGTGGCATCCGCCGTTCCGTGGTAGGCAGCAAACGGCAGATCATCTTTGTCGAGCCATTCTTTCCGATATATACCACCACTCATACTGATAGCGCCTTTCACGTTTGATGCATATAAAGGTGTGCCGCTGTTGCCTTCAAAACCACCTTGAGCCGTTATTATCGTCCGCATCCACGTCGGAATTGGGTCGGTTGAATCCATTTCTGCTGTCAACATAGCGGTAATCGCACCCGCTGAAACGCCGCCAACTATGATATTCGAGGTGTCAATGCGATAAGGGTTGCCTTCTTCTTTGACCGTTTTTTTGAAATACCGAACAGCCGCTTTCATGTCTTGCACGGCTTGAACAATGGTATTTGTAATTTTTACAGAATCCGGAAAACCGTTTGCGAAAGCGTATAAACGGTAATCAATCGTTGCCGTCACATAGCCTTTTTTAGAATACAATTCGCAAAAAGCCGACATATCCTTGCGTACACCTGTAACAAAACCACCCCCGTAAGCCCAAATTATGAGTGGGCGACGGCTCAAAGTATCGTTTTTAGGCTGCACGAGGTCTAAGTACAGCTGTTGTGTGACTGTTCCAACATTATTTACCCCATAACGAAGTGTTGTCATTGTTGTATCTGCAAAAATATTTGCACTATAACGTATGCCATTGCAACCCAACGCATTTTGAGCCGAAATACTGAGGGGGGTATAGAAAAGGCAAAAGGCAAAGGGCAAAAGGCAATAAATAATAGAAAATACTCTTTTTTTCATGATTGATTGATGATTTAATAATAATGGATAATGGATAATGGATAATGGACAATGGACAATGTGAATGGTGAATAATTTAATTGAAACTCATTTTCACCATTAAATTATTCACCATTCGCCATTCCTA
>JANMJN010000396.1:0-8482 GCA_031371355.1 Saprospiraceae bacterium | reverse complement strand
TCATCGTAACCGTCAGATTGGACTGTTGATTGTTCAAATTACTGAGGGGGTCGCCCGCTTGTGCTTGGAAAAACCATTGATATTTTTCATTATGGACAATACCCGCACAAGTATCAGTGTGATTGACTTGTAATGTCGCGGTATTACAATTCAAAATAGGGTTTGCAGGCGTTATCGTAGAAGTCTCTTTGGCATTGAAAATAGTCAAATTGATGATGGAATCGCAACCAGTTGATGCACCTCCACTACAAACAATCACAGCTGGTTTGCTTGGACATGTTGCTGCGGGTATTGAAACCGTTGTACCACATATGGCTTTGGTCTCAGTTGGCTTCAAAAAAATGTTTTGCGTTGCCGTTCTCTCTGCATATTTAACAACAGTGACGTTAAAAGTCGTATCGCAACCGCCTGAACCTGCTTTATTGATAGTAAAAGGGGCTGTTTGATCACTGTTTGGGGGTACGAAATTGTCTTCTATATTACCATCAGGTAATGTATAAGTCTGACCAGGACAGAGATAAGCCGTTGGCAATGTGATAGTTGTAGTGGTTGTTATGGTAATATCCACGCATCGCGGCGTTCCGGAAACGGTACAATCGTTCATATAGCTCACACAAACTCTTGCCGTTCCACTGGCTGGAAAAGCTGCAACGGTGTAAAAGCTATCAGGTCGAATAAAACTGTTCGTCACACCGTTTATCGTTACGTCAAATTTATAATCAACCGCATTTATGACTCTCGGCACACTGTAAGTGACGTTTGTTGCATTGGCACAAACACTTGTTGCTCCATAAATGACTGAGGGGGTCGGCAAAGGCTCATTGGTTGATCGAATAGGAGCGCCAACATTCAATATTTGATAAGAACAAGCCTGTCCTTGATAGCCATCAACGAGTATGTAATACGTTCTGCCAGCTACCAAACCAGTGGCGTTAACAGTTGCAACGGGTTGCCCCCCCATTTGATTAATACAATTCGATTTTTGAATAAAAGTTGTCGAATCTGAACAATCGGTGGCTTCATAAACAGCTGCTTGCACACCATTTCCACTACAACCCACTGCATTATTGGCGTTGAAAGTAAACGAATGATCCGTCGCATCGGCTATGAATTTGAACCAGCTCGGACTTTCCAAAGAACCACAAAAAGCGGCTGGTTTAAGGTATTTACGCCCCGAAACGGGTGTTGTCACCGTACTACAATAACCATCTAATTGGTCATTATTGCAAAAAGTCGGCGCTGTGCAAGGATTGTCCGAGGGATTTGGGCGGTTACATTGCGCGAGCAAATTTGTTCCGATAAAAGCCCAGAAAGAGAAAAGGAGAATAAAACTTTTCTTCATATTTTGATATGGTCGTATTGATTTCAAAATGTCAGATTTCAAATTTCAATCCAATTTTTGTTTAAAAGGACTAAAAATTGCCTTTACAATGAATGTGTTTACAGAATTTTTGAAATTTTGAAATTTTGGAATGAGTTTTTATATGCTTTGAAAACCGCGTAAAGTTAGACAATTGAAACTAAACGAACAGTCAGTTGATAGATTTAGTGAAAAAACCTCTTTTTATCCTTGTCTAAAGGGATTGATACTGAGGGGGGATAAAAAGTAGATTTCCAAAAGTATAGAAACGCTGTTTGGGTCATACAAATTTTTCATTTTATAGGAAATGTGAAAAAAATGTCCATTATTATATGCCTACTTAATGAACAAGCTGACTTTTAGTGCTTTTTGACAGATACACGAAATCTTTAAGATTTAATATATCTATTGATTATTTTTGAGCCACTTCAACCACCACTTTGGCAATATCCTTTGCCGCATTGGGTTTAGCAAGGCTTAAAATATTTTTACTTAAATCGTCCATAAGTCCTTGATTGCCAATGACTTCAAATGCAGTTGTTAACATTTTTTCGGAAGCTTCTTTGTCTCGTACAAGGACTGCTGCATTTTTATTGACCAAAGCCATCGCGTTTTTAGTTTGATGGTCTTCTGCTACATTTGGCGATGGCACTAACACCGAAGGTGTTCCCGCAAGGCATAATTCAGAAATCGTCAAAGCTCCCGCCCTTGCGATAATAACATCAGCAACAGCATAAGCCAAATCAATGCGGTCTATGAAAGGGCGCATTTGTACATTAGGTAAATGTGCCGCCTTGCCATCTTTAAAATCATTTTCGTACAATCGTCCGCATTGCCACAGAATTTGCACATCTGATTGATTACCAATAAGTTCTGCATTATTTTCCATAGCCACATTCAATGTCTTAGCACCCAAAGACCCGCCGAGAATGGCTATCGTTTTTTTATTTTTGTCCAAACCAAAATAATTAACCCCCTCAGTATATTTCGATTTTATATCCAAAATATCGGCTCTAACAGGGTTTCCCGTCAAAACGAGTTTGTCTGAAGGGAAAAACTTCTCTAAACCATCATAAGCGACACATATTTTCATTGCCTTTGTCGCCAACAACTTATTAGTGACACCGGCATATGAGTTTTGCTCTTGTAAAATGGTCGGAATACCCATTGAAGCCGCCGCTTTTAAGGTTGGTCCCGAAGCAAAACCGCCAAAACCAACAGCCACATCAGGCTTAAAAGAGGTCAAAATGCGCCGGACTTTCCAAATCGAATGCAGGAGTTTAAATGGCAGTTGTAGATTCAAAATAAGGTTTTTCATCGTTAAACGCCGTTGCAAACCGGCAATCCACAGCCCCTCGATAGCATAACCCGCTTTAGGGACACGTTCCATTTCCATTTTACCTTCTGCTCCAACAAAAAGAATTTTTACTGAGGGGTCTTGTCGCTTCAATTCATCTGCTAAGGCAATAGCTGGAAATATATGCCCCCCCGTGCCACCTGCGCTAATAATAACGTTCATTAATCGATAATTTATTTGATAATGGATAATGGATAATGAATAATGAATAATGAATAATCTTAATATTAACTATCCAATATTAACTATCCAATATTAACTATGTATTATTTTTACATTTTACATTCTGCATTTTACATTCTACATTTTTCATTCTACATTTTACTTTTTTTTATGCCAATACCGCATCAAACCCATAACTGACATCCAAGCAGGATTGGCAGAATCATATTGCGCTTTATGTTCGCCAATAATACCATATTGTGCCAATTCTTTATCTGTAAAGGCTTGAAAAAGAGGTGTTATCTCAGTAGCAGATAAACCCTTTTCAAAATGTGGGCGTATCCAATTTGCCCAACGATGCAGTCGCCTTTCCAATTGTGCCAGATGTTTTTGGATTTGCGTAACTTGCCCAAAATGCGTGAGTTGTAAACGTTTGATTTTCAAGGATTTAACTAAATTAATTGAATTCACCCATACTTCAATATCAATATCTGGAGGTGGACAAGGCGGTACGACAATGCCTGTACCAATTTTACACCCACCAACATCGCCAGTGAACAAGTCTTCTTCTAATTGCCAAGCGATATGATGTATGGCATGACCGGGAGTGTGCCATGCAATTAGTTCTGTATTGCCAAAAGGAATTTTTTCGCCATGTGTGGTTGCATGAATTTTTCCAGGTGCTATGCCTTCCATTTTTCCCCAAAGCACGTCCATTTTGTCTTGATAAATCTGCCGCGCCGAATTGTAAAGTTTTGAAGGGTCAATCAAATGTTTTTCACCAAAAGGATGCACATATATCGTCGCGCCCATCTCTGCCAAAGCCCAAGCTGCACCCGCATGGTCGAAATGAATATGCGTCAAAAAGACTTTTTGTATCGTTTCCAAGGGGTGTCCCAATTCTAAACAAGCCGTTTTCAAGGATTCGAAAGTTGAAAAAGGACCCGTTTCAACCAAAGCCGCTTCGCCATTGGCAACAATCAAAAAGGCAGCAACCGTTTCCGCATGACCTGAAAAATGTAAGTCCAAAGTATGAATGGCAGGTTTCATATCATCATTTTTTTGGCCGTAAAGATACTTGTTTCAATAAGTTTAGCGAATTAAGTAAGGGAAACTTTGAAAGTTTTCCTTACTTTCCGTCCTATCCTCATTAAGATTGGGTTGGGAAATTATCTTTCAGTTTTTTGTCATCATCATATAATATATTTCTGGAACCACAATGTGTTTCCTTTCTCAATGAATTCTTTAATTTCGCTAACAAAATTCACAAAATTTCAAAGGTGAAAATATATTTTCTCTCAAAATTACTTTTTCTCTTGAACAACGAGAAATTATTCACACCTTTATTTTTTTCAGCCGATTCTGCTATCTTTGTTACAATAAATAAACACACGCCTGACCAAAATTAAAACTAAAAAGAAAAAATATGGATGTTCCTATTTATGTCTCAATCATTTTCATTTTGACGACAATTCTCACAGTCGCTTTGTTTTATCGCACCTGTGTAAGGGTATCACCGACCATTGCCAATAAAATTTTGTTAGGGTTAGTGGCTTGGATTGCCCTACAAGGAATCCTTTCTGCGAGTGATTTTTATTTGAAAACGGATACGATGCCGCCGCGTCTTGCCCTTGCCGTTGTTCCTGCATTTATTACAATTATCTATTTTTTAGTGACTAAAAAAGGGCAAAATTTTATTGATAGAATGCCTTTGAAAGACTTAACATTGATACATATTTGTCGGGTTCCTGTCGAAATTGTTTTGTTTTGGTTGTTTTTACACGAACAAATACCCCGTTCAATGACCTTTGAGGGACGCAATTTTGATATTTTGTCGGGTTTGACAGCTTTGCCATTGGCTATGTGGGCTTTTAAAAATAGTGAATTGAAATGGAATATTAATATAATTTGGAATTTTGTATGCTTAATGTTGGTGCTTAATGTCGTGGCTATTGGCATTTTGTCAGCTCCTACGCCGTTTCAGCAATTTGCATTCAATCAACCGAATATTGGGGTTTTGAAATTCCCTTTTGTCTGGTTGCCTTCTGTGATTGTACCTATTGTTATATTTTCACATTTGATTGCGATTCGACAACTGTTGAATGCAAAAAAGACCCCCTCAGTAAATTTCGCAAATTTTTCAACAATGTAATAGGATCAACTACTTTTTTGACCACTGATGAATATCATCGCCAACATATTAATCGCCTTAATCGCCATCGAGCATTTATACATTCTCTATATGGAAATGTTCGCTTGGACGACATTGGGTAAAAAGACATTCAGAAGCCTCGATGCTTCATTGTTTGAACCTACCAAAACCCTTGCAGCCAATCAAGGACTCTACAACGGCTTTTTGTCGACGGGTTTGATTTGGTCGCTCTTCATTTCCGATATAGATTGGCATTTAAACATTGCCCTGTTTTTCCTTATATGCGTCAGCGTCGCTGGTATTTATGGTGCAATGACGGCAGGGAAACGGATATTTTATGTGCAAGCTATGCCCGCTTTATTCGCAACTTTTGTGGTTTTATATCTAAAATTTGCTTGAAAATGGCTTTAGAATACCATCCATTTGGCAATTTTATCCCTGAAAATGTTCAATATTTAGTTGTCGGAACATTTGCAGGGCGACAATATTCTCAACGTTCAAAAGCAGAAAACGAATCCGATTTAACAGCTTTTAGCTACGGTGGAAGGAATCAGTTTTGGCGGATTATGGAAAAAATTTACGATGTTGAATTGCCCACAAGAGACAGCAAAAAGCAGTTGTTTCAAAACTTAAACATCGGTTTATTAGATTTGGTACACGCCTGTCGGCGTAAAAAGCAATCGAATCTGGATAACGATTTGACTGATATTATCTGGAATAATACCGAATTTGAGCGCATTTTCAAGGAAAAAACAATCGAAAACGTCTTTTGCACAGGCATAGGTGTTGCAAAAATTTTTCAAAAATGGTATCCAGATAAACCCTTCACAGCCCTGCCTTCACCCTCTCCTATATACGCCTCTATGCGCTTTGATGAAAAAGTGAATTTCTATAAAAATGTCTTTCCCAAAAAGTCGTAACCTACGTAAACTCACCATTCATCTAATAATAATTCGGAATATTCAACCCTAAAATAATGTCTCTTTTGCCAATCCAGACCCCCTCTGTATTTTTGGTTAATTTGACAATGCCATTGCCGCCACGATTGGGCATCTTACCTTTTTCAGATGATGTCATATTTGGATCATCTGCAAAAACAAATTCATCAATATAGTATTCGTTTTTATTCGGTTCTTTAATCGTTGGGTGTATGTGCGCAAGGAACTTTGTATTCGGGTAAGTACCAGGGCGTATCGTTGTAAAGGCATAACGCCCTTTGTCGTCCGTTTTCATCCAACCCCTCAGTCTGCCATGCCTTTTTGCCACCGTTTGATTCGGTGAGGCTTTGTAATAGCCATCGTTATCGGTATGATAAATGTAAAGAATGACATTAGACGCTGGTGTTTTACCATCCTTTTTAAAAATTGTTCCACTGATATGGATTCTAATACCTTGTTCGCCTTGTGCCATCGTTGTTTGCCAAGAAAGATTTTGAGGCATCCCCTCAGTATAAAGCTCACAACCGTCACAGCCACCGCCAATAAGTCCTTTTTTGGCAGTTTGTGCAATGGATATCATTGTAAAAATGGATAATACACCTACTATTAACGTCTTTTTCATGATTGAGTGATTAAGTAAACGATGAATTGTTAATGTATTGAATAACAATATTTTACCGAAAAAACCTTGTTCATTATGCTTTAAAACAAAGCTACGTATTTTTTCGTAGAGATGTATGATTATTAAAGAAGTTGCTTAAAAATATTTTTTCTTTGCATTATCCATGACTTTTTTATTTAAAACTTAAAAAAAAATCATATTATTTGCTTTTTTGAAAATTAGCATTACTTTTACAACAGAGAACTACTGAATACGGCAGAAATCAATGAGCGTTTATTGCTTTATTGAAAACAATTTTGAGACAAACGAAACTGAACTACACCACTGCGATAATACATACCTTTTTTCATAATATCTAATACTGTCTGTAATAGACTACACCTATTTACTGAAGATGCTTGCTCATACCATCTTAATAATCACAAACCAAAATCGACAATCAATGGAAACCGTTCGAACGAATATTGAAAATTTTATAAAAAATGGTGAAATACAAAGTGCTATTTATTTGTTAATCGAGCACTCTTCAACAATCAATCAACGAAATTATCTGTGTACTTTATTGGGTGAACTGACTAGAACCGAACACGGTCGTCACCTCATTTCATATGATGATTATAACAGAGTTATCAATCGCATCACCAATAGTTTATTAGAATCCTTGAGTGAAATAGAGTTAACAAAGACTGCAAAGCCTGTTAAAAAAGGTTATGCTGTGCATAATATTCCTTCAAGCATGACTTTAGGAAAGAAAATATTGTGTGAAGTGAAAATTGGGGATGAAGAAATTCAAATAGTTAAATCTAAATTCAAAAGAATATTTGAAGATGTTTATTTGCGTGATGAAATGGAAGTTGTTTTAACTTCTAATGACGAAGCATTTACGATTGAGCCTTTGAATAGTAATGCTTTACAATCCGTTTTATCTGGAGAAATCAACAGTTGGAAGTTTTGGTTAACAGGTAACATAGATGGTAAACATGAATTGATATTAAAGATTGCAGGTTTTACAAATGATATTTTAAATAAGACTAAAAAACGTGAAGATATTACTGTCATTAAAATTGGTGTAACAATGAGTAAAGGTCAAAATTTAGACCCCGAATGTGCTTTACCATACTTTATGCCGACTAATATTTATTATGGTCAAAGAACAACAGCTCAACAAATAATTGCTTCTGCTGTAAAAGTAGGTGCACCGCAAATTGCTGTTCTTTTAGGTGTTTTCTTTTTCTTATTTACATTTCCTAAACAACCTTTTATCCCTTCTGATGAACCGAACATTCATAGAATCTTATTCCCAGATTCCTATCCTTTTAACGATAAAGAAACGACAATGGAAATTGAAGGTGCAGATAATGCTAAAATTGAAGTCAATGAAAAAGGGAAACAGGTTTTGGTCGTTAATTCAAAAGAAAAAGATTTTGAATCTTATTTAAGTATAAAAAGTTCGAAGTTTGCGAGTTATAGCACGTATGAAATTAAAATACAAAATATAAATCAAAAAAATCCAATTATTCATCTAAAATTTATTGATAGTTCAAATGTACCTATTGATTCTTTATTAATCCTAAAATTACCCAATGAATGTTCTTTTAATAATCCAAGGGTTTTTATTGACAATATAAAAAATATTAATTTCAAATTGGTTGATAACAAAACAATTATTGTAAAAAGTTATTATGCTGCTATTAAGCAAAATATAAGAATTGTGGATACTATATATGAAAATGGGAAAATTAACAAAGTATTGATAAGCACACCTAATTTTAATTTCAAAGAATATTGTGAATATGAATTGCATTTTAATTGCCCTTTGCCAAAAGAATATGGCAATAGGAAAGTTAGTTTAGTATTAAAAGACTTTGCGAAATTAGGTGGTAAAATTGTC
>JANMJN010000285.1:0-2121 GCA_031371355.1 Saprospiraceae bacterium | reverse complement strand
GATTTCGGCATACGTATCCAGAGAATTACCGTCTTTGGGCTCTGCAAAAAGGGCTTTTTTTAGCGCATCCTCTGCTGCTGCATAATTCTTTTTATCCATATAATAATACGACAAGTTGTTATAAGCAAAGGAAACATTGGGCAAAAGAGCAATCGCTTTTTGATATTTTGGTAAAATATCAGGCGCATTGAGGTCTGTTTTTTGAAGCAAATATGCCCAGTTAGCATACAACAAACCCATGGCTTTTTGTTTGTCGAGAAACAAACTGTTTTCGTTTTTCTTTTCAATTTGCTTTGCTAAAGTGGTTGCACGTTGCGCTAAGGGGCGATATACTGAGGGGTCGGCTTTGTCATTTTCTAAACGCAACACTTGCGCCATGAGGATATTGACAGTTTGTACATCCGCGGCTAAATCCTTTGGATAAGCTTGGCGCAATTCATCTGCTTTCGCCAATGCGCCTTCAAAGTCTTGTTGGGCAAGGCGTAAAGAAGTCCAACTCATATACCATTGGATGCGGTCATAGTTGTAAGTCGGGCTCTTTTTTTTGTTATTTAATTGAAAATCAATCTCTTGCAAAAGGGTTTCAGCTGCCCCAAAGTCTTGTTTATTCATAAAATAATAGACTAAATACTGGGGATTCGTTTGGCGAATTAGAAACACGGCAGCTTCGTTTAAAAGACTGTCAAGGTTGTTTTGATTGATATTCAAAGAGGGCAGCGCATCGTCAGACAGATTCAGACGGAGTGAAAGGCGGTTGCTATCGCGGGTGATATGTCCTTTGATGGTATTGTCTTTTTTGCCTAAAATCACTTTACCGAGTTTGAAAAGAGACTCCAAATCAAAATAACCTGCCCGACTGCCTGAACTGAATTTTAAAGTCGGTTGTGCAACGATTTTGCGGTAAGCCTCTGGATTTTGCTCGTCGAAATAGTCTTTTGAGAGAATATTATGCATCTCTAACATGATTTTATCTACAACAACTTCTCCTGAATAGCCACGTTCGACCAACTGTGGTGGCACACTGAATGGCTCAAAAACATACGAATCGTTGATATATGCCTTTCGAAATGCCCATAAAATCCAAATAATAAGCAATAAAATGAACAACCGACCCGCCAGACGTAGAATGCGGTCGAAGTTTTTTACAAAAATGATGAATTTTGAATCCTTGGGCGGTTTGCTTTCGGCTTTCATAAGTTCGTATTTGTTTTTTATGATGAAAGAGCAAATATAGAGACAAAGACAAGAGATTGTAGTATAAAGGATTTCAAGATTTTTTTTAGTGGGTGCTACTTAAAAAACATTTTTACTAAATGTCTAACATTTTAAATTCGTTCAAATATATTTACATCCAGAAAAATGACTGAGGGGTATGATAAAAGAAGAAATAAAACAGGCGTTAATCGGTATTCTCTTATTAGCTATTTTGGCACAAGCCATATGGCTTTATGAAATCGTCGTCAAAATAGGTTGGACAGGTATCGAATGGTTGAAACGAGAATTGTTTTCGCCATGGGGTGTATCTGTTTGCGCAGCAACCGCTTATATATTGCCTTTTATTGTTAAATATAAACTGATTGATAGCAAAGTGATACTTACGTGGTTGTCTTTGATATGTATCAATATTGCGGTATTTTACTTTGGTGAAATCGTCTTGAAGAAATTATTCTCACCACTCATAACCCTATTATCCTTTGGCGAAAGTATTAAAATACGCTTGTTTGGGCTGTTTGCCGTAGGCTTTTTTACTTTCGGTTATAATCAAATTACGGATAATCTTATCTTAAAAGTGCGTAAACAGCAAGTCGTTTTGTTTTTACTTGCCATTTTTTTGATGTTTATTTTGGGTAATATGACCGTCTTCGTATTACGTGGTTTTGGACAAGGCAGCAGTCTCGTTGATGCCGTAAAAATGGGTTATCCGCAGTTTTGGATATGTATTTTGCTTGGTTTATCGAGTATATTAACGATTATGTATTTTTCTGATGAAGAAGTATAGAAGACCAATCTGTGGTCACCAAAAATACATTAAATCTGCCTTTATACTGAGGGGGGTAAATCCGTCGCAATTTTCCGCTTATTCCTTGGATGAAACATGATGATAGTCTCTCTTAGATACTC
>JANMJN010000337.1:0-3548 GCA_031371355.1 Saprospiraceae bacterium | reverse complement strand
CAAAGCCTGTTCGCCATCATTCCAAACCTGCTGCGCATTTTGTCTTGTTTTTGTTCAATTAATCGAATCTACATCTTGAACACCGGTTTTAATATATTCATTTCCCCTTTTTTATAGGTTGCATAGAAAATAAATTAGGTCTGATGCTTATGTATGTTTAAATTTGTAGAAAACTGCGTCATGCGTATATTAACGTATGACAGGCTGTTCTGAATGAAACTTTCCTCTCCTTGCATTTCTGATCCGCCGATGGGTTAGATTAAGAAACGTTTTTAAAATAAACAACATGGAAAACGATCCTACGGTTCAATGGTCTTTAGCAAATCCCTTTGGTATAAGTATAGATGAAGTCTCTGATGGCTGGCATTCAGGGCATGTCAATGATGTTTTGGATCTGGCAAACGGCAGCCTTCTTGCTGCTACGCAAAGTGGCGGTGTATGGATTATCAATACCAATGGCACTACGCTGCCATTATCTAATTCATGGGTCGTCCCAGATATCAATTGTCTTGCACAGGGACCAGACGATGACCACCATGTGTTTGCCGGCTGTAACAAGGGTATCATTAGAGAAACGGATTTAGGAGAAGCCGTTCCGCTCTTGAACTGGCGGGAAATTACCAATCCTCTTCCGCCCGATGCAGGCGATGTAAAACGTATCCTGATCATCAAAGGTCTGCGATACATTATAGCAGCGTGTACAGCAGGTCTGTATTGGGCGACCATTCCGCCAACTAATCTAAAACGTGGTTGTCTTATGCCATTTAGCAAACCGCAAGTACGCCCGTTATATAATTGGCAAAAGGCGCGCATGGATGGCGCTTCCAATGATCAAGGCTTTTGGGATGCCGCTGTTGCCAGTACAAAAGGTCATATCAATAGAAGTAATTTGGAAGACCGCTCCCTTATCACTATTGTTGCGGGAAGTTATTTAAAGGGTGGGCTTTTTGTTGGACAATGGAATACTGCGGGAATACTCGTTATGAGTCCTTCAAAAATTCACAACGACGATGGAACGGACGCAACGGGTCTTTTTGCTCTAATGGGTAGTTGTTCCGTTGACTCCGCAGAATCAAGCCCCAATTATGTTTATGCTGCTTGCTCTTGGTTCACAAAAGGTGGTTTACTTTTCCGAATACTGCGATCTATTGATGGTGGTTATTCATGGGGTATTTGTGCAGGTGTTCTTTCAAACAGTGACAGCGATCTGAGCACGGCTGCAGGGGAGCAAGGTAGGGATTGGAACAATTGTATTGCTGTATCGCCTAATCTTGCCAATCTGGTTGCCTTCGGATGGGGTGCAGTATTTATTTCGCCAGATAGCGGCGCAACTTGGCAACAGGCGATAGATGACAGGCATTTGCATAGTGATGTACATGCGCTGCGTTTTTCTCCTTTAGGGTCGGAATGGGCAAAAGACCTTTATGTCGGCAGTGATGGGGGCGTAGCGCGGATTGATATGGATTTATTCTTAAAAAAATCAACTAACTGGTGTCAGAGTAATTACAACAGGTTTTTACCCACTTTGCAATGTTATTCGACACTTATCCGTCAGTTTTGGGGTACTATAGCAGCATCCAGTACCGTACCGTATCTCGTAGCAACCGGATCGCAGGATAACAGCAACCTATGCAGCGTTGCATCGCCAGTTGCACCCACTCCGTGGATAAATATGGAAGGTGGAGACGGCGGTTGGACAGGATTTGTCAATGGCAATGTGCTTCTTCATAATATTATGGGCGAAGCCCCAACATGTACTTTATTTAATGCAACTGGGATTAGGGACAAAGACGGTTCAATAACGATCAACCAACCTGCTGATAATCCTACAGAAATGAAAGGTCCGGTAGCAGAAGTCGTGAAACAACCTGAATTCCGTAATGAATTAGGCGGGTTATTGGTCGCCGTTGCATCACCTAATACCAATCAGGTTTTTGCTCTGTTCACTGATGATGAACAAAATGTTGCTTACCACTGGGGGCTTATAGGAACGATACCACAAGGAGAAGCCGTTAGTGCCCTTGCTTCCTTTAATGGTCGCACGATTCATATAGGTGCTGCGGGAAAGATGTATGCGATGGACGTAAAAACAGGCAAAACAAAAAATTTGCCCATTGACATTCCTAAAACAGATCCTGATTCTAAATTAGCGCCTGGCAGCATCAATCGTATTGTTCATTTTAGTGAGGTGGATGCATTTGCTATCATGAATGGTTCAACCGAAACGATTCAAGTATTCAATCCCTATACACGTAATAAACCTTTGGTGCTAACATCCAGTTTTATACTGCGCCTTGTGGAGAATGGATCAAAGTGGATTGTTACACCTGGATATGGATTACCCAAAGAATATATGTATGGGCTGGAATCAGTGCAGTTACCCAATTCTCGCTTTCCACGAGCATTGTTTGTAACAACGGATAGAAATGTGTACATCAGCAGAGAAGACAGCACGACATGGCAATTGGCTTAGCAAAATCTTCCCGTGACACCGCATTGCGGAGATGTGCGTTTCGTGAGTTTTGCGGGTTCGTCAGAAGCCTGGTTGTATCTCGGTACTTTTGGCAGATCTATGTGGGGCGCAAATATGAGATAAGTATTCAGCCGCCGTATTGTCTCAATAAGTCCCTAAAAATGATGCCTTAGCTGACTTATTTGATTAACTTTGCCCTAAAACAAATAATAATGAAGCCAGAAAATTCAGAAAAAACATGGTGGGATGAAAAGCCACCGATATTCAAAACTTGGCGACAGATGTATATTTTCGTCCTTGTTTTTCATGCGTTGGTGATTGCGGCGTTTTATGCTTTTACTTTAGTTTACTCCTGAACCAGCCCTTGGTTCATTTTGTTTTTTTATAAAAAATATTAACTTTGTAAGAAAATACATAAGAAATGACGACGACAATAGCACAACCTAAAGCTTTGACTTTTTTAGAGTTCCTCGAAAAAGAACAAACATCTGCTGTCAAACACGAATATCATAAAGGGAAAACGATAGAAATGCCAGGAGGTTCTCAAAGACATAGTGAAATTTCGGCTCGTGTAGTCGCATTTTTGACAGTATGCACAATGCGGAAAACGGAAGAATATCACACTTATAGTGGTGACATCACAATCTATATGCCACCGATAGACAAATCGGTCTATGCTGATGGCAGTGTTGTCGAAGGGAAACCCCTCAGTATTGATGGGAAAAAGTTGACGATTGTGAATCCTAAATTAATCATAGAAGTGGCTTCTCCGTCCACCATGGACTATGATAGGAATGATAAATTTAAGAATTATCGCTTGTTACCGGCTTTTAGAGAATACCTTTTAGTGAGCCAAAATGAGCCGACAGTTGAAAAATATTACTTAAAAGACCCAAAAAAAGACATTTGGTTGTATCAACAAATCAGCGGTTTAGATGCGTCCGTTCGTTTACAATCAATTGGTTGTACTTTGCGTTTGAAGGATATTTATAGCAACCTTTCTCCTGTCGAGGATTAATACCCCTCAGTAAAAACCACAAAAAAGGGATAAAATGTCGCCATTTTACCCCTTTTT
>JANMJN010000332.1:0-1760 GCA_031371355.1 Saprospiraceae bacterium | reverse complement strand
GTGATTCGGATATTCGATTCCGCGAATCCCGAATATCCGAATACCGAGTCCCCGAATTCCGAATACTCGAATACCGAGTCCCCGAATACCGAATCACGAATATCTTATTTCTTTAATAATTTCTCTAATTCCTGAACTCTTTTCGCGAGTGCGGGTAGTTTTTTGAAAATAGAAAAAGACCTTAAATAACTGTGGTAATCGAAAGCAGGTGTACCATACAATTTCGAACCCGCTGTTTGATGATTTGAAACGCCTGATTGCCCTTGGATTTGAACATTGTCGCCAATTTGTAAGTGACCCGCAAAGCCAGTTTGACCACCCACGCGCACATTTTTACCAATTTTTGTTGAGCCACCAATGCCTGTGAGCGCAGCAATAACCGTATTTTCACCGACTTCAACATTGTGCGCTATTTGAATGAGGTTGTCTAATTTGACACCTCGACGGATGATTGTTGCGCCGATTGTTGCGCGGTCAATGACGGTATTAGCACCAATTTCTACTTCATCTTCAATTATAACAATGCCCGTATGTGTGATTTTTTTGTAGGTGCCGTCGGCTTGTGGCGCAAAACCAAAACCATCAGAACCGATGACAACACCTGCATGAAAAACACATCGTTCACCGATTTGAGTACCTTTATAAATCTTAACACCTGGATAAAGGAGCGTATTTTGACCAATTTTAGCATTTTTCCCTACAAAAACCTGTGGCGACAACACCACATCGTCCCCAATATCAGCCCCTTCTTCGATGACGACAAAATCGCCAACAGTGACATTTTGACCCATTTTTACTGAGGGGTGTATCGCTGCACGTTCGGAAATCGTTGCGGGTGCTTTTTCTTCTGCGCCAAATTTTTCGAGTAAAAAAGCCAGTGAATCATACACGTTTTCCACACGTATCAAGGTGGGTTTGATAGGACGACGTGGCTTGAAAGTATTGGAAATCAACAAGATAGATGCCACTGTGGTGTAGGCATGTTCTTCATACTTGTCGTTGCCGAAGAAACAAATGTCGCCTTCGACGGCTGATTCAATTTTGCCTGGGCGAACACCTATTACTGATGGGTCACCTTCGATTGTTCCGCCGAGTAAGTCTGCTAATTGTTGTGCTGTTATTGTCATAAAAAAAGTAATGGATTAATCCCAAGTTAGTTTTAGCTGAAGTTTGTCAAGTTGTTGACAAACAATACTTTATAAATTTTGTTTGATTTTTTTTTTGACTTATTCACTGTGAATCAGCGTTACTTAAAAAACGGTAACAAAATGTCTTCGTCAGTGATTCATAAAGCAAAGGTACATGAAAGTCACAGAGTAACAAATCGTCTTATGTTTCATTAACATCAAAAATAGTGAGGCGGTAAAAATATTGTTTCTTATGAAATCTTGAAACAGCTGTGTATTTTGTGCCAAAATTAATGAATGACGTCCATTATTATTATCATTTTCCTACTGGGTTATGCTGCTATCGTTTTTGAAGAGCCAATCAAAATCAATAAAACTGCATCGCTGCCTTGGGCTATTTTGCCGGTTGTGCTGCCTTTTTGTAATGGTGAATAATTTAATGGTGAATATGAGTATCAATTAAATTATTCACCATTCACATTGTCCATTATCCATTATTATTAAATCATCAATCAATCATGAAAAAAAGAGTATTTTCTATTATTTATTGCCTTTTGCCCCTTGCCTTTTGCCTTTTCTATACCCCCCTCAGTATTTCGGCTCAAAATGCGTTGGGTTGCAATGGCATACGTT
>JANMJN010000323.1:0-2364 GCA_031371355.1 Saprospiraceae bacterium | reverse complement strand
AACGTATTAAGTCCATCACAATTGCCAATCCGTTTCAGTTGCCCATATTGCCCAATATGAAAACGTCCATTATTGATGTTAAAGCAAGAGATTTTAAAGGTAATACTTTTATCATTGAAATGCAAGTAGCTGATGTATTAGGCATGGATAAGCGTTTGCTGTATTACACGAGTAAAGAATACAGTCAACAAATCGTAAGCGGTGAAAAATATACCGAACTCAATCCTGTTATTTTCATCGGTATTTTTGATTTTGACTTTACCACAGGTACTGAATACTTATCGCATCATGCTATCTGTAATGTTGAGACGAAAGAACGTGTTATAAAAGACATGGATTTTTATTTCATCGAGTTAACAAAATTTAATAAACTTGCAAAAGATTTGAATGATATAACAGATAAATGGATTTACTTCATAAAAGAAGCCGAAAATCTTGATGTTATTCCAAGTAATCTGAATGATGACGGTTTAAAAGAAGCGTATCAAGATGCTAACCAAAATACATGGTCGAAAGCAGAATTAGACGCTTATAACTATTCAGCTATGCGTGAACAAGACGATAGGGGTAGAATGGAGAAATCCTTGCAAAAAGGTATAGAAAAAGGGAAAGAAGATGCTGTTATTGGCTTATTTGAAAATAATGTTCCAATATCAGTAATAGCGAATTCTCTCAAAATTTCAGTAGAAAAAGTAGAAGAAATAATCGAAAAGCATAAAAAACAAGGCTAAATACTGAGGGGAGTATTAAAAAATACAAAAACTGTTTTGACATGAGCGACGACGAAAAAAAATAAAAAAGCCCGCTCGGCAGGGGTTTTCATTTTTCTTACCCACAAGCCAACAACAACGAACGGTAAAAAACCGAAGCCAGCGCCGCCGCGCGTTGTTGGTGGTTTGTGGGGTATAAAATGAACACACCAGCCGAGCAGTTTTAGATAATGGTGAATAGTTTAATGGTGAATGGTGAATAAAACTGCCTCGCTTTGGATAACCAAAGCGAGGCAGTTTTATTCAAAATACTGAGGGGGTAAACTTAGCTGCGAATCGCTTCAACAGGGTCCATTCGAGAGGCTTGCAAAGCAGGAATAAATCCAGAAATAACACCCGACACGACAGCGACAATAAAAGTGGTAATAACATTCGAAATAGAGATATACATCTCAAAAGCACTAATCATGGACACCAATTTCAAAACGCCCCAAACCGCAACAAGTCCCATTAAGCCGCCAATCAAGCACAAAACAATGGATTCAATCAAAAACTCAAGCAAAATAACGTTTTGTTTCGCGCCCAATGCCTTTTTGATACCGATGATGTTTGTCCGTTCTTTAACAGATACAAACATGATGTTAGCGACACTGAAAATCCCTACCAACAAGGCAAAACCGCCGATTATTAAGCCTACAACATTCAATGCACCAAAAACAGCGGCTAAGGGTTCGGCAAACATCGTCATGGAGTTCATCGAAAAGTTTTCTTTTTCACTCGGTTTGATATGGCGCGTTTGACGCATCGCAACGATAATATCGTCTTTGAGGCGCTCTTCCGTAATCCCATCTCCTGCTTTAATTTGCAAATTGCCGGCAAACATACGATTCGGTTTGACATTGACAATTGAACGCGCCAACTCGAAGGAAATCATTGCCACATTATCGTAGTTCATGAGTTTAATCAAATCCTTTCCAGACTCCTTCAAAACGCCTACAACAACCATATCACGTCCGAAAACCTTCACTTCACGCCCAATAGGGTCGCCCTCATCGCCAAAAAGTTCTTTGGCAACTTTATAACCTAAAACAACCCGATTTGCACCTGATTGATATTCTTGAGGGGAAAAAAAACGCCCTGCTTGGTATTCCATGCTGTGGAAATTGTCATAGTCTTCTGTTACTGCCACACCATAAGCCCCCTCAACGCTGTTTTTCAAATATTTTAAAGTCGTCGTATTGACAAAAAGAGAATAAACAACGGACTTTGCTGTCGTTAAATTTTCAGACAAATTTTTATAGTCTGCAAAATTTGGATTTGGACGACGGGCATATTTCCAATAGTTCTCACCAGGGTTTTCGTTCCAAGGCATTTTGGATATGTAAATAACGTCATTGCCCAACTTTGAAAAGCTGCGCCGCACATTATCTTCTAATGAATCAACGGCTGATTTGACTGCGATAATGCAGAAAATGCCTATCATAACACCTAAAAGCGATAGAAATGACCGCAATTTATTGGTCATTAATTGCTGAAAGGCTTGTTTGAAACTTTCACGTAAGACGTACATATTGAGTGAATTATTCGTTCTCAAAAGATATTTTGATACCCCGCAGTATAAAGAGGCATTTTCGTCACAATTTTGCAAAAAATT